>DATNNK010000385.1:0-2670 GCA_035601875.1 Casimicrobiaceae bacterium
TCCGTGACGGTGAGCGTTTCCGGCGCAGTGCTGTTTTCCACCCACTGTCCCGGGGCGCCAAGCGAATCGACTTGCGGCAGGAATGGCCCGGTGCCGTGACCAACGCCTGGCATCAGGTAGAAGCGCACGAAACTATCGACCGAAGCCTGGCCGAACTTCTGCACCAGCGCGTTGTAGTAGTCCACCGACGAATCCGTGCTGACGATTTCATCGGCGAGACCGTGCGTGATGATCGCCTTGCCACCCTTCGCGATAAACGCCGAGAGGTCGGGGTTGGTTGCATCGCTTTCAGCGGAGACCTGCTGCACTTGCGCCTGGTAGGTGCCCGGATTCAGCGGATCGAAGGTGAGCGAATTGAATTCGAAGTTGATGTTCGGCGCGGTTACATCGACGGGCGCAATGGTGCCGTTCACCTGGCAATACTCGCCGGCCGTACTCGATGCCGCGACCAGCGTCGCGCTTGCAACAGTTGCGCCATTGCTGGGCGCGCCGATCGATGTCGCCGCGATTTTCGTACTACCGAGCGCGGTGCACGCAGCAGCGGAGGAAATAGGCGGCGTGGGAGGCGCGCCATCGTTATTCGACGATGAACCGCCGCAACCTGCCAGCGTCGCGACGACAAGGCATACGCCGCATGCGGCGATGTGGGTTTTCATCATGCTGTCTCCGTATGTTTATGAACAAATGCCCGCGCATTCCCCCTTGCTCGAGCGGCCGGTTTGCTTGCGAACCCAAGGCGAAGCCGACCGCTCAGAAGGAGGGGGTCAAGCGGGCAGGTTTGGCTTTTCCCTTCCCTGCCGATTTTTGAGCGTGCTCCTCAGTGCTCTGCGCGTCGACGTCAGCTCATACCGTTGGTTTTCTTGTGCTAGCCTCGCCGTCATGGAACGCCGCAAAGTCACCTTCAAGCTCTACCCCAACGCACGCGAGGCCGAACGCTTCACGTCGTGGATCCGCTTGCACTGTGAGCTCTACAACGCGGCGCTCGAGGAGCGCATCGACGCATACCGCAAGGCCGGGAAGTCGATCAGCTACTACGACCAGCAAAACGCGTTGCCAGAGATCAAGGCGGCCCGTGCGGAGTTCGTCGAGCTCGGCAGTCACGCGTTGCAGCAGACCCTGCGCAAGCTCGATCTGGCGTTTCAGGCGTTCTTTCGCCGCGTCAAAGCCGGGCAGGCGCCCGGGTTCCCGCGCTTTAAGGCCAGCCGGCGGTTTTCGGGCTTCTGTTATCCGGATCCGGCGGGCTGGAAACTGGCACAGAACGGCACGCGTGGAGCGACGATTCGCATCGGTAGCGGCCAGGATGCGATGTCGATCCGTGCCCGAGGCCAGCACCGGTTTGGCGAGGGCGCGAAGCCCAACGATCTGACGATCACGCGCAAGAACGGGGAGTGGTTCGCCTCGGTCACGCTGCGCGTTTCGGAAGACGCCTGCGCCCGCGCCCGCACGGGTGAGGACCATCGCGGCGTCGACTTCGGGCTGACCGACTGGGCCACGTTCGATAACGGCGAGACGATCGACAATCCGCGATTCGTGCGCAACGAGATGCCACGTATGGCTGATCTGCAGCGACAGCAGGCGAGGAAAAAGCGCGGCTCCATTCGCTATCAGCGGCTGGGCAAGCAGGTAGCGAAGCTGCACGAGCGCATCGGCCACCTGCGCCGCGAGTTCCTGCATAAGACAACGACTCGGCTCGTCAAGTCTTGCGCGGTCATCGCGACCGAAGCACTGCGCACACAGAACATGAGCCGCGCGGCCAAGGGCACGCTGGACAAGCCCGGCCGGAGGGTCAAGCAAAAGGCCGGGCTGAATCGCGAGATTCTGTCGGCCGGATTGAGCATGGCGCACCACATGCTTGCGTACAAAGCGGTAGAGGCTGGTACGCGAGTGCATGTGTCAAACACGCGCCAATTAAAGCCGTCGCAACGCTGCGCCGCGTGCTGGGAGATTGTGCCCAAGACGCTCGCGCAACGGGTGCACGTGTGCCCGCACTGCGGACACACGGCGCCACGCGACCAGAACAGTGCGTCGGTCGTGCTGATCGATGCGCATACGCCTGGAACGGGCGTAGCGGCGAGACCCAAACCGCTGGCGCGGCAACGCGCGAAGTCAAAGTCTGTGACCCGCGAAACCCCCGCTACAGCGTCGCAAGACGCTTAGAAGCGGCGGGAGAGTTCATAAAACCGCCGCTGACACGTTCGATGCCGGCCAGATCTCGAGCCGACCGTACGTCCGAAAACCCGCGCGCCGTCAGCAGCGCGCGCGCGTTCGCGGCCTGATCGTAGCCATGTTCCAGCCAGAGCGAGCCGCCCGACACCAGGAAAAACGGCGCAGTCTGGACAATCGTGCGGATCGCGGCGAGTCCGTCGGCTTCATCGGTGAGCGCGGTGCGCGGTTCGAAGCGCAGATCGCCTTCGCACAGATGCGGATCGTTCTGCGAAATGTACGGCGGATTACTCACGATCAATTCGAAGCGCAGCGCGGGATCGAGGACATCTGTCCAGTCGCTTTCCAGTAGCGTGATCTTGCGGCCGGGGCCGAGCAACCGTGCCGCATTGCGGGCGGCTACAGTCAACGCTCCCGCCGATCGATCGACTGCCCAGACCTGAGCATCGTCGCGCGAAAAAGCAATCGCCACCGCGATAGCCCCGCTGCCCGTCCCCAAATCGAGTA
>DATNNK010000386.1:0-3385 GCA_035601875.1 Casimicrobiaceae bacterium
TGCTGGGCGCCGGTATAGTCGCGAAACTGCCCGTTAAGGCCTTCGTCGACCAGCGCCGCTAGCACACCGCGCATGTCAGCGGCGGTGAGCGTTCGCTGCTCCAGCTCCGCGGTCAGCTGTGCGACATCGGCCTTGAGCGAGCGCGCCGTGCCGATGGCATCTCCGCCGCCGGTGACGGTCTGCTGCAGCTGGTTCATCCTCGACGTAATGCGATCGCCGAGCGCGGGGTCCACCACCCGCGCAATGGCCCGCACCATCAGCATCGAAGAGTCGTTGAGCCGTACCACGCCTGGCCCGAGACCGGGAATACGAGGCGCCCAACGCTTGTCGCTCATCGGATGATGGCAGGCATGACAATCGAACAGCACCAGCTCGGGAAACAGTCCGTCGTGCCCGCGCTTGGGATCGGTGAGCAGATCCATCATTTCGGACACGGCGAATGCTTGTCCGATGGCCCAAACCTTGACGCCGTCCCAAAGCCTCTTGCGCTTTTCCCAATCCGAATCGATCTTGAAATGCGCCGGCTCGACCGTCGTGAACGTCTCGAGCTCAAACGACAGCCGCGGATGCCCCGCGCCCATGATTCGATGCGTCACAAAGCGGTCAGCATTGCCGAAATGGCACGATAGGCAGAGCCTCGCCCGCTCGGAAGGATCATCGGTGGGAAACAATCCTGCCTCCAGGTTGCTCGCGTGGGTGGCACGATCCTCGACATGCTTGGGCAGCCAACGCTCGGACGGGCCGTGACAGGCCTCGCATGACACCCCGTCGTCGAATTTGAACCGATCGCCGCGCTGGGCCTTGACGATGTTGTGCGCGTGACAGTCGAGACACACCTTGGCTTCGGCGGCGTTGCCGAGGCCAAGGTTGCGCGCAATGCGCGCCGACTGTTCATTGAAGAGAACCTTGTAGGCGCGCGCGTGCTTATCGACCCGCGACCACGTCACGTATTCGTTTTGCAATACGTTGGAATCCTTCCACGGTTGTACCGAGCCGTGGCAGAGACTGTTGGCGCAGTTGACCACGCCCATGCTTTTATCCTTGACCTGATAGGGCAGCGGCGGATGCGCGGCCGGCTGCGTCGTTGTCATCGGCGGCGAAGATGGTTGAGTCGCGGGCTGCGCCAGCGCCGGACCGACCGTGGCCGTGGCCGCAATCGCCAGCGTCACGATCAGCCTCGGCAATGGACGGTCGAATGAAGGGCCAAACCTGCAGGCGCACGAGATCGCTGTCTTTTGCATGGCGTTCCTCACTGCTTGGTCGGCGGCGGCGCTGCGCTGGGATTGCCGGCGACCGTTCTCGCGGGCAGGTAATCCTGAGTACGTACATCGTCGCTTACGGTCCAAATGCTGCCATCGGGCCGCTGATAGAACTTCTTCATTTCATCCCAGGTGAAAGGCCTCGAGCCGAGACGGCCGAAGACCGCAATCTGGCCGCCCGTTTCGTCGACGCCACGATCGCGGTCGAGGCCCTTGGACAAGGCCAGCGCCGGGCTTGCGGTATTGCGCCAGGCGATGAGCCTCGGTTTGGGTTCGGGCGAAAACCCGTAGAACTTGGGCTGGCTGTCCGGCGAAGTGAGCTGCAAAACTTTCACTCCGTTGACGCCGTCAGCGACATACGCGAACAGCGACGCGTTGGTCGAACCGACCACCACGTCGCGCGCGTCGGTCAGCTTGCCGTCGGCGGTGAATTTCATGACCAGCTTCGGCAGCTCCGGACGCTCGACGTCGATGATCGCGAGCCCCTCCGCGCCGGCCGCGACGTAGGCGTACGTTCTGGCGACGTAGATTCGCCGCGCATCGGCGAGTGCAACGCGCGCGCTGCCGACCTGCCGCGCTTTGGTCGGCTCGGTAACGTCGATGGTGGTCACGCCTTCGTCGTCGAGCGCGAATACATAGCGGAACTGCAACGCGGCCGCGCGAGCTCCCCTGAGCGGCACGACCGCGGCGAGCTTCGGCTTCAGGGGATCATCGAGATCGACGATCACCAGTCCCGCATCCGCCGACACGTAGGCGAAGTGGCCGCCGAGCATCACGTGACGTGCGCCGCTCAAAATATTGTTCTCGTTCCAGGTAATCGCGCGGCTCAGGAAGTTGTTCTGCGGATCGCGGTCGGCGAGCGTATTGACATCCACCAGGATCAGCCCCTCCACCGAGTCGCTGATCGCAGCGTAGCTGTAGATGGGATGGAACGGCTGCTCGAGGTTGGTGACCCGCATCAGCTCGCCCTCGTTGCGCAGCGGGGCGATCGACTGGTTGGTCGGCAGCGCGACGCAGGTCGCGTTCGACGAGGCAATGTGCGTGTTCTGACCCCAGGGCGAAAACGGAGCGGTGAGGATCTTCTGCGAAATCCCCTTGTTGGCGATGCTGGCAACGTCGTAGACACGCATCCCGGCTCGCCCTTCGGCGACGTACAGATACTCGCCACGCAGTTGCAGGCATCGCGCGGCGTCCTTGGTGTCGTGCGTCTGGATCGACGGCAGCCGCAGCTCGCGCTTCTGGTGCTGCGCGAACCAGTCGGGATACGCGTATTGGTGCAGGTAGCTGCCGATCACCGCCTGCGGCTCGTCCCATTCCGTGACCTGCACCGCGGCAATCTGCTTTTCCTCGCCGACCCACGCGTTGTATCCGACGAAGTTGACGAAGTTGGTTCCCTGCAGCAGGAGCTGCGCCATGATCGCGTTGTTGTCATTTTGCCGCGAGACGTGGCAGTCGCTGCAGGTCTTGGTTTCGGTGGTCCGCTCGGTGTGCGGATAATGCGGCGCGAACGCCTGCGACGAGAACCCGGACGCGGCGATCGGCGGCTGCTGGATATAGATGCGCTCGCGATTGATATTGGTCGACGAAAGCACCAGCGCCGAGCTCGAGCGTATGGGCGCGATCTTGCTCCCCTTGACCGGGCCATGGTGACCGAGCTGGAACATATCGTCGCGCGCGACCTGCGGGTTATAGGTGGCGTAATTGCGCGTCTCGCCTCCTTCGTAGTGCAGGCGATCGGTCCTGGCGTTGGCCTGGATGGGCAGGTGGCAGCCGGCGCACGACGTCGTCCACGACAGGTGGCAGGTGTAGCAGGTCATCTTGTCGTCGCCGTGCGCATATTTGGCCGGATCGACGCCGGGGCCCCATTGCATCGAGTCGCCGGCGGCCATGAGCTTGGCGCGTGCAGCCTTGGGGTTGTAATTGGGGCTGACCGGATTGATCGTGTCCTTGACCAGTTTGACTTCCCATTCCTTGTCCGGGTCGAGCGCGGCGCGCTGGTACAGTTTCCCCTCGCGCCATTCGAAGCGCTTGCGGCCGTCCTGGGTGCGCAACAGCGACATGTCGGTGCCCGAAGGCTGCGACGCCGGACCGCTGGTGAAAAGCGTCGGATAGCGCGTGGCGGTGCC
>DATNNK010000387.1:0-4031 GCA_035601875.1 Casimicrobiaceae bacterium
CGCCCGCCGATACCACCCACCGACTTGGATTAGGGGTTTCAAATGACAAAACTGAACCTGCAATTTGCCCTTCGAGTGATTGACGGCGCCCTTGGCAGGGCGACCGAGCTGGGCTGCGCGCCGTTGACGGTGGTCGTGCTCGACGCCGGAGGCCACGACATCGCTCTGAAGCGCCAGGACGGCTCGGGGATTCTTCGCGTCGATATTGCGCGCGGGAAAGCGTGGGGCGCATTGGGCATGGGATTCTCGAGCCGGGAGATCTCGGAGCGGGCACAGAAGGCCCCGGCCTTCTATGGCGCTCTGGCCTCGGTGAGCCAGGGCCGCTTGGTCCCCGTGGCAGGCGGGGTGCTCCTTTACGACGAAGGACGAAACATTGTGGGCGCGGTTGGAATCAGTGGCGACACATCCGATCGCGACGAAGATTGCGCTCTGAGCGGCATCAGGGCCGCGGGCTTGCAGCCGTAGCCTCGTGTGAAACGGAAAAACGGAAAAACGATAGCCGCCCGCTACTCCAACCGCAGCAATCTCAGCGCGGTCTGCCCGACGATCAAGTCGCGCTCCGCCGCGGTAAGCGCATCGAGACGCTCGACGTCACCCAGCGGATCCGCGAGCCCCATGTCGAAGCAATAGTCGCTTCCCAACACCACCCGGTCGGCGCCGACCAGGCGGATCAAGTTGGCGTTGATTTCGTCGTTGTGTCCGATGGTGTCGTACGTAAATCGCCTCAAGTACGAGCTCGGTAGCTGCTTCATGTGTTTCAGCTCGGGACGCACCTTGGTCCCGTGATCAAGGCGACCGATGAGCCACGGAAATGTCCCGCCCGCGTGAGGCAGGTTGATCTCCAGCTTCGGAAATGCGTCCAGCACTCCGCCGAAGATGAGCGACGCCGCCGCGACACCGGTATCGTAGGGATTGCCGAGCAGGTTCTTGAGGTAATAGCGCGTCGTCCGCTCGCGGCCGATGGTATCGATCGGGTGCAGAAAAATCGTCCAGCCCAGCTCTTCCGCCTTGGCATAGACGTCCCAAAACCGTCGATCGTCCAGGTCGATATTGTTGACGTGGGTCGCGAGGTACATTCCGCGCATACCCGGCAGCTTGCCGGCGCGTTCGAGCTCCTTGAGCGCAAGCTCGGGCGCCTGCATCGGGAGCATCGCGAGACCCACGAGTCGGTCTGGATGGCTGGCATGCGCCGCGGCGGCGGCGTCGTTGTAGGCCTGCGCGAGTGCGAGCCCGAATCCGGGCGATGCCCAATACACCATGGGCGCGGTGAGCGACAAAGCCTGAACGTCCACCCGCTGCCGATCCATGCCATCGAGGCGAAGCCCAAGATCGACGAACTGCTCGTCGAAAGCGTTGACGATTCGTTCGGTTCGGATGGTATAGCCGCTTGTGTTGCGCTCAAGCTTCGCTCCTTCGGCAGGACCGTCCCGCTCGAACAGTTTGAGCCAGTCTGCGGGATACCAATGAGCGTGGATATCGACCACGCGGCGCGCCCCTGTCGTTGGCGGCGCGTGATCGTGTCGAGCAGCGGTACCCTCTGTCATCGGCTCATTCTCCGTTGCGGTTGCTTGCGTTCCATCGGACGAGAATCGGCGCGGCTGCGCTGGCCTTCGGATGGTACCGATCCCGCGCGCCGCGTACAAACGGGGTGCAATTTCGTGCGCTGCGAACGACCGATACCGGATTCGTATGGCTCGAATGACGAGGCGGCATTGGTGCACTACGGGAGTCGAGGGTTATGATGATCGGAAACGGCGCAAATTGCACAGCAGCGAGGGCGGCATCGGCGCCGGTCCGACGCGGCTCGCCAAGGAGGACGGGAGTCATGGATCGACTCGAAGCAAGTCGCCGCGTTCGGGCGTTTGATCCGTTGCGCGCAGTGCGGCACTTGGTACTCGCTGTCGTCGCCCTCTTGCTGCCGCTGCCGGCGGCGGCGCAATCCGCCGACACCTATCCGTCGCGGCCGGTCAAGCTGCTCATTCCTTATGCGCCGGGCGGCGCCACCGACATCATCGCGCGCCACATCTCGCCCAAGCTGCAGGAAGCGCTCGGGCAACCCTTCGTCGTCGACAACCGCCCCGGCGCTTCCGGCAACATTGCCCTCGAGGCCGCCGCGAAGGCAGCGCCCGACGGCTACACGCTCGAGGTCGGCAACGTATCGACCAACGCGATCAACGAAAGCACATTCGCCGACGTGATGCAGATCCGGCCGTCACGCGATCTCGTGGGCATTTCGAAGCTGGTCGAGATTCCGCATGTCGTCGTCGCGGCTACGTCGTTTCCTCCGAATTCGATCGCGGAAATGATCGAATGGGCGAAGCGCAATCCAGGCAAGCTCAACTACGCGTCCGCCGGGCTCGGCACGTATCCGCAGCTCGACATGCTGCGCCTGCTGAAAGCTGCCGGCATCGAGGCGACGCACATCCCGTACAAGGGCGGCGCCGGCCAGATGCTGCCGGCGCTGCTGTCCGGCGAAGTCCAGGTCTCGTTCATCAACCTCGCGTCGACGATCGAGCAGATCAGGGCCGGGCGGCTGAAGGCGATCGCGACCACCATGCCGACGCGGCTGGCGGAATTGCCCAACGTTCCCACGATGGCGGAGCAGGGCTTTCCCGGCATCGGCACCAATGCCTGGCAGGGCCTCTTCGCGCCCGCGGCGACGCCGAAACCGATTCTCGACAAGCTGCATGCCGCCGTCGTGACGATCCTTTCGCGTCCCGAGATGAAGGAGATGCTTGCGCAACAACTGATGACGGTCGCGGTTTCGAAGTCACCGCAGGAATTCACCGACCAGGTCCGCGCCGAGACGCAAGCCTGGTCGGAAGTCGTCCGCGACAACAAAGTCAAGATCGATTGAGGAACGGCGGAGTCGCCGTTGGCAAAATCGCGCCATCGCGGATCGCAGCCGCGCTACGATCTCATCATCGAAAAGGACCTCGAGATTCCGATGCGCGACCGCGCACGGCTCAAGGCTGACGTCTTCCGTCCAAAAGCAGGGGGGCGCTTCCCGGTCATCATCAACCTCGGTGCCTACCAGAAAGACAAGCTGTGGGTGCCTCCCGCCGATCTCGAGGAAGCGCCGAATCCGCACATGAATTGGGAGACGGTGAATCCGCTGTGGTGGGTGCCGCGCGGATACGCTGCCGTGCGCGTCGACACCCGGGGCAGCGGCAAGTCGCCGGGGCGGACCGATCCGTGGTCGCCCTCCGAGTCGACCGACTTCTACGACGCCATCGAGTGGGCCGGCAGGCAAGCCTGGAGCAGCGGTCGCGTCGGCACCAGCGGCGTCTCTTATTTCGCGATGACGCAGTGGCTGGTGGCCGGCCTCAAGCCGCCGTCGCTCAAGGCGATGATCCCGTGGGAGGGCGCGGCAGACATGTACCGCGACTTCGGCTATCACGGCGGCATCTTCTCGTTCACCTTCGTCGTCAACTGGTACAACAACCACATGGCGCATCACCTGCTGGGCGAGCCGCAGGCGAGCTCGCCGGACGCCTTCGCGACGCCCTGGGTCTGGGAGTACATGCGCTACAACCTGGACAGCGAGTGGTACCACGGCCGCCGCGCGCTCTGGGAGAACATCGATTGCCCTCTCTACAGCGCAGGCAACTGGAGCGGGATGGGGCTGCACCTGCGCGGCAACACCGAGGGCTACCTGCGTGCGGCGTCGAAACACAAGAAGCTGCGCATCCACGCCGGAACGCACTACCACCCGTTCTACTCCGCCGAGGGCCGCCTCGATCAGCTGCGGTTTTTCGATCATTGGCTCAAGGGGCTCGACACCGGCATCATGCGCGAGCCGCCGGTCAAGCTCTTGATCCGCAAAGGCGGGCACGGCAATTCCGAGTGGCGCTTCGAGAACGAGTGGCCGATCAGGCGCACGCGGTGGACCAGGTTTTTCCTGCGGCCTTCGGCGCGCGGTGGCGACGAAGGTATGCTTGGGGCGCTGGTCACGGAGGCGCCGCGCAAGGCGAGCTCGCTTTCCTATTCCGCGAGCGGCATGACCAAGGCCGGCGTGGCGAGCGCCTCCT
>DATNNK010000388.1:0-4164 GCA_035601875.1 Casimicrobiaceae bacterium
GCTCGGTACGTTCGTCGGCATCCCGGTGCCTGCCCTGGTGGAAATGTGCGGGCATGCCGGGTTCGATTTTGTCATCGTCGACAACGAGCACGGTCCCGCGGGTATCGAGTCCACCGAGCACATGCTGCGGGCCGCGCGCGGCGCCGGAATCATTCCGGTCGTGCGTACGCTCGAGGCGGATATTTTGCGAATTCTCGATATCGGCGCGTCGGCGATCCAGGTGCCGCAGGTGAATACGGCGGAGCAGGCACGCCGCATCGTGGCTGCCGCCAAATACCCGCCTGTCGGCAAACGCGGCGCAGCCTTCTCCACACGCGCTGCAGGATACGGATTCTTCGCCGGCGAGCAGCACATCACGGCGTCGAACGAAGGCACGTCGGTCATCGTCATGGCGGAAACGCGCGCGGCGATCGAGAACATCGACGCGATTGTCACCGTGCCCGGCGTCGATGCGGTGTTCTTCGGACCCAACGACCTGTCGTTCTCGCTGGGCTATCCTGGGCAGATGCAACATCCCGAAGTCGTCCGCGCGATCGAGCATGGCGTGGCGCGGGCGCTCGCTGCCGGCGTGGCACCGGGGGCGCTGGCGCCGAGCGTCGCGGATTTCCATCGACTGCGCAAAATGGGCGTGCGCTACCTGCCGATGGTGATTTCCGCGTTGATCGGCACTGCGTTGCGCTCCGCCGTGGCGGGCGTCCGAAAGCCAGCGTGACGGTGCCGGCTGCAACGAGCGCCAAGCGATGGCGCAGTGTTCCAACTTTTGACTGGCCGCAGCCGATCGACCATCGTGCCATAGTCAGTTGAAAACACCTCAAGCGGGATTTCCCCATGTCTGTCGTACATCTGAAACAAGCGACCAAAACGCCGGAAACCGAAACGGGCAATGCGCGCAGGGTCGCAGCGGAAATGCTCGCCGAAATCGAGCGCGGCGGCGAACAGGCGGTGCGCGATTACGCCTCGAAACTCGATCAGTGGACTGGCGACATCGTCGTGACCGACGAGGAGGTCGAGCGTCGCATCAGTGACATCGCTCCCGGCGTGAGGCGCGATATCGAATTCGCCACCGACCGCGTGCGGCGCTTCGCGCAGGCGCAGCGCGAGTCGATTCGCGAATTCTCGATGGAAGTACATCCGGGCCTGGTCGCCGGCCAGCGCCTGATTCCGGTCAACGTCGCTGGCTGTTACGTGCCGACGGGCCGTTACGCTCACATCGCCTCCGCCTACATGGGAATCGCCACCGCGAAGGCCGCGGGCGTCCCGTTTGTCGTCGCCTGCTCGACTCCTTATCTGGGCCAGGGCATCCATCCGCAGGTGCTCTATGCGATGAAAGCGGCCGGTGCCGACGCAATCCTGACCCTGGGTGGCGTACAGGCAGTTGCCAGCCTCGCCTACGGACTATTCACCGGCAAGCCGGCCGATATCATCGTCGGTCCGGGCAACAAATACGTCGCCGAAGCCAAGCGCATGCTCTTCGGCAAGGTCGGCATCGATGTCTTCGCGGGGCCATCGGAGGTCGCGGTCATCGCCGACGATACGGCCGATCCTCATATCGTCGCCACCGACCTGGTCGGTCAGGCCGAGCATGGCCATGAATCTCCGGCGTGGCTGATGACGACGTCCGGTCTCGTCGCCGAGCAAGTTATGCAGCGGGTGCCCCAGTTGATCGACCAGTTGCCGCCTACTGCCCGCGATGCCGCCGGCGCTGCCTGGCGGGACTACGGCGAGGTCGTGCTCGGTGATACGCGCGAGGAGCTCGCGCAGGTATCTGACCGCTACGCACCCGAGCATCTCGAAGTTCATGCCCGCGATCTCGACTGGTGGTTGGCCCGGCTCACATGCTACGGCTCGCTTTTCCTTGGCGAGGAGACGACCGTCGCGTTCGGCGACAAGACATCCGGTCCCAATCACATCCTTCCCACCCAGGGCGCTGCACGCTATTCCGGCGGCTTGTCGGTGCATAAATTTCTCAAGACCGTCACCTGGCAACGGATGACGCGCGAGGGGAGTCGCGACATCGCGCAGGTGACCGCGCGCATTTCGAGGCTCGAGGGCATGGAAGCCCACGCGCGCACCGCCGACGATCGACTGGAAAAATATTTCCCGGGCGAGTCCTTCGATCGGGGCGCACCGGTTCGGGCGTGAGCGTCGATGTCGGTCTTCGCCTTGTTCGATCTTTCGAGCCGCGTCGCGGTCGTGACCGGCGCGAGCTCGGGCATAGGCAGGACGATTGCGCTCGCGCTCGCGGATGCGGGTGCGGCCGTGGTGCTGGTCGCCCGGCGCGAGGCCCAGCTCGAGCAGGCGCGTCACGAAATCGAATGCGGCGGCGGACGCGCGGCGAGCCTGCCTTGCGACCTCGCCGATCGTCGTGCACTGGGCGCTTGTGCCGCACGAGCGAGCGAGTTTTTCGGCGCGCCCGACATCCTCGTCTCGGCGGCCGGCATCAACGTTCGCAAGCCGATGCTCCACGTGACGGAGCAGGATTGGGATGCGACGCTAAGGCTCAATCTCGATGCGCCATTCTTTCTCGCGCAGAGCCTAGCTCCGGCGATGATCGCACGCAGCTGGGGGCGCATCATCAACATCGCGTCGCTGCAGTCGGTCCGCGCTTTCGCGAATTCGGGCCCCTACGGCGCCTCGAAGAGTGCCATCATGCAACTGACGCGCGCGCAGGCCGAGGCGTGGTCGCGGCACGGCGTGAATGCGAACGCGATCGCGCCAGGATTCTTCGCTACCGCGCTGACCGCGCCGGTGGCAAGCGATCCTGAGCGCTGGGAGCACATGGCTGCGCGCACGTTTGTCGGTCGCAACGGCGAATTGCGCGATCTGTGGGGCGCGGCGGTGTTCCTTGCCAGCCCGGCATCGGACTACATAACCGGCCAGACGATTTTCGTCGACGGCGGGTTTTCTGCCGGGTAAGGGCAGATGAGGCCATGAAAGCACTCGTCTATCGCCAAGCGTTTCGCGATCTTGACCAAGGCCGCGCGGCGAAGTCCAAGATCATAGTGGCTCCGCAATGAGCAATATCGTGTTCGATGGAGTCACCCGGTTGTTCCGGCGCGACGGCAAGGAGATTGCCGCGGTCGACAATGTGAGCTTCGAGGTGCGCGAAAAAGAGTTCGTCGCGGTCGTCGGTCCCTCGGGCTGCGGCAAGACCACGTGTCTGCGCATGGCGGCGGGGCTCGATTTCCCGACGACGGGCTCGCTCACCGTCGGGAACAAGCGCGTTACCGGTCCCGGACCCGATCGTTCCGTCGTGTTCCAGCAATTCGCGCTGTTTCCCTGGAAGAGCGTCGTTGAAAATATCGACTTCGGCTTGCGTGCCGCCGGCGTCGCGACGGACGAGCGCCGTTCACGCATCGAGCGCTATGTAAACCTGATGGGCCTGCAAGGCTACGAATCGGCATTTCCGCATCAGCTTTCGGGCGGTATGCAGCAGCGTGTTGCCATCGCGCGCAGTTACGTGCTCGATCCGGATGTGTTGCTGATGGATGAGCCGTTCGGCGCGCTCGACGCGCAGACTCGGGTGGTGATGCAGGAGGAGCTGACCAAGCTTTCGCGCGTGAACCCGCGGACGGTGCTGTTCATCACGCATTCGGTCGAGGAAGCGGTTTATCTCGCGGACCGCGTCGTCGTGATGACCCGCCGCCCCGGCCGCATTGCGGAGATCATCGACACTGCCTCTGTGCGCAAGGCCGAGCGATGGGACCGGCACGAGCGGATCGAGGAAGTCATGGACGAAGCGTCGTTCGTGAATTTGAGGACTCGCATCTGGCGGCTGCTGCGTGAGCAGCAGGCGCCGAATGAACATCATTGAGCATTGCGAAAGTGCGCGACGCCCGCAAACCTTCATATCGTCATTCCCGCGAAAGCGGGAATCCAGTGTCTTTTGACGGCAAATTGGATCCCCGCTCAGTTACCAAAATGAGCGGGGATGACGCGAGTTTTGCGGAAGCTGTCTGTTATTTTGGTAACCCTCGGTAAGTTTTCCCGGCCACCAGGAGGAAGCGATGATGAAGGCAACACCAAAACTGCTTTGCGTGACTGCGCTCGCGGCAGTCGCGATGTTCGCTCATGCGCAAGTCACGGAAATCAAAGTGAGCTATCAGCCGGCGCTTTACTGGGCGCTGCCTTTCTATGTCGCGGACCAGCAGGGCTGGTGGGCGG
>DATNNK010000389.1:0-8785 GCA_035601875.1 Casimicrobiaceae bacterium
GCAGCAGGCGCGACGTGGATCCAACTTCGCGGGGACCGAGCAGACCGCGCCTGACGGCGCAGGTTACAAAACTCGGCGCGGTCTATAAACTCTACGCTGACCGAACGCGCCAGAGGGCGCGGGCAGGTGTGGAGTCCGCGCCAAGGCGCGGAAAGCGTGCAGTCGTCGCGCTCTACGCCACGGTCAACCGGGGAGCCTGCCGTTTGGCGCACCAGTCGATACTGGCATACGCGCGTTACCGCTATCTCAAGATCGCGACGGTCGCCGTTGTCGTCGCGATCGCGGCGTACGCCTGGGATCGCCCACCCAACGGCCGTTACGGAGGTACCTGGCTCGGCTATACGCTGGGTACGATCGGCGCGCTGCTGATCTTCTGGTTGCTGTATTTCGGCGTTCGCAAGCGCCGCTATGCGTCGAACGCCGGAATGGTGCAGGGCTGGCTCTCGGCGCATTGCTACTTGGGCACCGCCCTGATCGTTATCGTCACCCTGCACGCCGCATTCAAGCTCGGCTGGAACGTGCACACGCTGGCGTACGTGCTGATGCTGGTGGTGATCTTCAGCGGGTTCTACGGCGTGTATGCCTACCTGCGGTTTCCGCGGGTAATGACCGACAATCTCGCCGACGATACCTTGCAGATGCTGCTTATTCGCATCGCCGATCTCGATCGCCAGTCGCGCCAGCTTGCGCTGTCGCTGCCCGACAGTATCAACCGACTGGTGCTTGCGTCGGCGCAAGGCACGAGAATCGGCGGAACATGGTGGCGGCAGCTGCGTGGACGCGACCCGCATTGTCCGACCACTGCAGCGTCAAATGGTGTGCAGATCATCGGTCGCAAGCTCGCCGGCGAGCAGGCCAAGACCAACCATCAGCTCTACGCGCAGCTGCTCAAGAAGCAGGAGCTCGTTGCGCGGGCGCGTCGCGACGTTCAGCTCAAATCGTGGCTCGACATTTGGCTGTATATCCACGTGCCACTGTCGATTGCGCTGCTGGTCACCTTGATCATCCATATCGTCTCGGTATTTTTCTACTGGTAGCCGATGCGCCTTCTGGTGATCAGCGTCACCCGCAACCGGAAGGGACAGCCAGTCCGCGCGGAGCGCATCGTCGAAGGCGAAATGATTCGCCTCGGCCGCGGCACGCAATGCGAGATCCATTTACCGGACCCGCGAGTCGCGCTTTTTCACGCGGCGATCTATCGCCAGGGCGACAGCATTTTCATTCACGCGCCGGAAGCGGAGCTGGCGGTCGATGGCGGTCCCGAACGCGAAGCGCGGCTGACGCCGCGCGTTCACATTGCGCTCGGTCCTTACGAAATGACTGTCGAGCCGCCTCCTCCCGGATGCGATCTGGCGCTGGCGATCGAGCTGGTGCGTCCGCTGCCCGACGACCTCGCCGCAATCCGGGCCAAGTCGCGCACTTCACTCGAGGCGACCGTGCTGTCGAAGCGCGGCCCGGGATGGATACTGGCGATCATTCTTGGTCTGGTCTTCCTGGCAGCGCCGGCCATCAACGCGCTGCTTCCTCCGCTTCGGCAGGCAACGGCAAAACTGCCGGTTACGCCCGACCAGTCGTGGAACCCGGGCGAGCTTTCCGCCGGCCATCAGGCGTTCGGGCATCAGTGCGGCACCTGCCACGAGACGCCGTTCGTGCATGTCCGTGATCACGTCTGCATCGATTGCCATGTCAAGACACCCGGCCATGTGCAAACCATGGCGCTGCAGTCGAAGCTCTTCGGCGGAACGCGCTGCGCGAATTGCCACGCCGATCACAAAGGCGCGGACGCCTTGGTGCGGCGCGATCCGGATTTGTGCGCGACTTGTCACGGCGACCTCAAACGCTACCAAGCAGACACGAGCCTGGGCAATGCGACCGACTTCGCGGTGAATCATCCGCCGTTCAAGCTGACGCTGTGGCAAGGGCCGAACCGCGATGACGTAACGCGTGTCTCGCAGACCGACAAAGCCAAACTCGTCGAACAATCGAATTTGAAATTTCCGCACGACTTGCATCTGAAGACCAGCGTTCGCGGGCCGAAGGGACGCAAAACGCTCGAGTGTCGCAGCTGCCACATTCCGGATGCCAGTGGCAAGAGTTTCGAGCCGGTCTCCATGAACAAGGCATGCCTCGACTGCCATACGCTCGAATTCGAGCCAGCAGTCACGACGCGGCAAGTGCCGCATGGTTCGGTTGACAATGTCATGTTGACCATGCAGGAGTTCTATGCAAACATCGCCTTAAATAATATTCCCGTAGATGTCGTTGATATTGGCGAGATCCGGCGCGGCCTTCCGAGGCTGGGCAACGGGGTGATCACCGAACAACAACGACAACGCGCGCAGTCCTGGGCGAAATTCAAGGCGCAACAAGTTTCCGCGGACCTTTTCGAAGCGCGCGTTTGCATCGTTTGTCACGAGGTCACCAAAGCCGTGATTCAAGGGGAGTCTGGCAAGGAGATCGCCTGGGGAGTTGTTCCGGTCCATGTTGCGTCTACGTGGATGCCGAAGGCTCGCTTCGACCACGTCAAGCACCGCACGAACAAATGCGCTGACTGCCATTCGGTGGAAAAGTCGCATTCGAGCGCCGATATCGCGATGCCCGCCATCGTCGATTGCCGGGCATGTCATGCCGGCAACAAGCCCGCGCCCAGCAAAGTTGTATCCACCTGCATTGCGTGCCACGGATTCCATCTTCCAAACCATCCGCCGTTTGCCGTGCGCGCCAGCATGACCCCGGACGCGCCCGCCGGCGCGACGCTTGCAGCGACGCGACAGCTGCAATGAGCGCGGCGACATTCCGCGCGTCAGGATTGATTGCTGGTTTTGCCGCCGTGCTTGCGGGATGCGGCGGTGGTGCTGGCGGGGGCGGCGGATGCAGTGGCGGATGTGAAGCGGCTAGCCCGAATGCGCTGACGGTCGCCGATGTACAGCAGATCATCGCGCAGGCGGTCGGCGAAGCGCAAGCGCAAAACAAAAAAGCAACGATTGCGGTTGTCGATCGCGTCGGCAACGTCCTGGGTGTATTCAAGATGACCGGCGCCGCGGCGACGTTTACGATCACGGGCGGACGCGGCGCCGTCGGTGGCCTCGAAAACATCTCGATTCTGCCATCGGAACTGGCGGCCATCGCCAAGGGGATTACGGGCGCATACCTTTCCTCCGAGGGAAACGCATTTTCAACCCGCACTGCGAGCCAGATCGTTCAGGAGCATTTCAACCCGCGCGAAAATCAGCAGCCAGGCGGGCCGCTTTTCGGCGTGCAATTCAGTTCACTTTCCTGCTCCGACTTGAATCAGCAGGCTGCAGCGGGAACGGTGGGTCCGAAGCGCTCGCCGCTCGGTCTCTCGGCCGACCCCGGCGGCTTGCCGCTATACAAAAACGGCACCGTCGTTGGCGGCGTCGGCGTGATCGCCGATGGCGTGTATTCTGCAGATCTCAACATCATCGATTTCGACGTCGACTTCGATGAGCTGATCGCGCTTGCCGGCGGCAGCGGCTTTGCTGCGCCGGCGGATCGCCGCGCCGATCGCATCACCGTCGATGGCCGCACCTTGCGCTACGTCGATTCGGAAAGCCTCGCCAGCAATCCGGCCTCCGCACCTGCATTTGCCGCGATCAATGGTGTCGCGGGAGCACTGGTCAACGTCGCGTTTTACGGCGGAAGTCCGATTGTCGCGGGCGTTGCGTTTGGGACGCCCGCGTCGGGCTATCGTCCATCGACCGATCCTGCATTCGTGCCGCTCGGGGCGTTCGTTCTCGTCGACGCCGCGAACGTGCCGCGTTTTTCACCGCGTGCCGGCACCGATGGCCTGCTGACGCAGGCCGAAGTCACGCAAATTCTCCAGAGCGGCCTCGATGTCGCTAATCGAGCGCGAGCGCAAATTCGAGTGCCTGTAGGCTCCGCGGCGCAGGTGTCGGTCACCGTGGTCGACACCGCGGGCGCGATTCTGGGCCTGATACGTTCACCCGACGCGCCGATCTTCGGAACCGATGTTGCCGTGCAGAAAGCGCGTACCGCGGCATTTTTCTCCAACGTCAACGCCGCGGCGGAGCTTTCAGCGCTACCGCCTGCCAACTACCTGGTGCCCGCGGCAACATCGTCGATCGCGGCGTATGCCGCTGCGATGAAGTTATTCCTGAACGATCCGACGTCGCTTGCGAACGGGCTCGCCTACAGCAACCGCGCCGTCGGAAATCTGGCCCGGCCGTTCTTCCCCGACGGTATCGAAGGCACCGCGAACGGGCCTCTGTCCAAACCCTACGCCAACTGGAGCCCGTTCACCGACGGTCTGCAGCTGGACCTCGTTTACAACAAGCTGGTTGCTTCTCTGGCCGCGGGCGACAATGGAACGGGATGTACGGGCAATACGCGGCTCAAGAACGGCATCCAGATTTTTCCAGGAAGTATGCCGATCTATCGCGGCAGTCAGCTGGTGGGAGCGATCGGCGTATCCGGCGACGGCATTGACCAGGACGATATGGTTTCGTTCCTCGGGCTCGCCAACGCCGGCAAGATACTCAATACGGGCATCGCCAACGCGCCGCCGGCCATTCGCGCCGACACCCTCACGCCGCAAGGCGAGGGGACCCGTTTGCGCTATGTGAATTGCCCGCAGGCACCCTTCAACGGCAGCACCGAGCAGAATGTCTGCGCCGGCCTGTAGCCGCCGCTGGCTGGCACCGATCGCGGCGCTTGCGCTGTCAGGCAGTCTGTATGCGGTGGCGCAAGTGCCGCAGGCGCCGCAGATCTCAAAACCCGCCGCGCCCGTCGTCAAGCGCGGCGAACCCGCGCCGCCTCCGCAATCAGCCGATGGCCGCTACGGCATTCAAGTGCTGGCCTCCACCGTCAACGTGCACGCCGAAGCGACGTCCGGTTCGCCGGTACTGGCTCAGCTGCAGCAGGGTGCGCGGCTGGAAGCCGACCAGAGACGCGGCAACTGGTACCGCATTCGTCTCGCCGACGGTCGCAGCGGCTGGATCGACTACGCTGTCGGCAAGAGCAATCCGAACTTTGCGGTCGATGCCAATCCCGGCATTGCCAGGGGAATTCCCCGCATCGAGGTCGGCGCGCAGCCGCCGGCGGCCATGGACGCGCAAACGGAGGGTGCCAGCGCTCCCGGACCCGAGGCGCTGCCCGACGACCGGATTCTGCTGCAGCGGCCCATGGGTCGGCCGCTCGAGGCAATCATCCCAACCATCGACCCCAGCCAAGTGCCCCCGCCGTCGCCGTTGCTACCACGGGAAACGGTACCGGTGCCGGATCGCTGGCGCATTGTCGACCAACTGGGCATCGTGAACCAACGTGTGTTCGACCCCTACAACCCGAACACGCTCAAAGGCGACCGTCCCGTCTTTGGCGAGGACTGGTTTTTCAATCTTGGCGTGATTTCGGACACGCTCTTCGAGGCGCGCAAGCTGCCGACGCCGATCGGCGCCCAATCTTCGCAGGATCCACAAGCGAACGACCAGTTCGGCCGCGGGCGGCAGTCGACTTTCGCGCAAAATCTAATCGTCAGCCTGTCGCTGCTGAAGGGCAGCACGACGTTCAAGCCGCCGGAGCTTGAGTTTCGTTTCGTTCCGGTGTTGAACTACAACGTGAGCAAGGTGGAGGAAGTCCGCGCGCTCAGAATCGATCCTCGCAGCGGCACCCGCCGCACGGACCATTTCGCCGCGATCCAGGAAGCGTTCGTCGACTACGAGTACAACATCGCGTCGGAGTATTTCGACTTCGACGACATCCGGGTTGGCATTCAGCCTTTCATTTCGGATTTTCGCGGCTTCCTGTTTCAGGATCAGCCGGTGGGCATTCGCTTCTTCGGCAGCCGCGAAAGCAATCGATGGCAGTATAACCTGGCGTGGTTTCGCAGGATCGACAAGGACACCAACAGCGGCCTCAACGATATCGGCAAGTCGCTACGCAAAGACGACGTGTTCGTGGCCAATCTCTTCCGCCAGGATTTTCTGGTGCCGGGCTTCACGCTGCAGGGAACGGTGATTCACAACATAAACCGGGAAACCGCCGACGCGTTCCTCGACAACAACGGTTTTCAGATTCGGCCGGCCATTTTCGGCGACGCCCGGCCGCACAAGTACAACGTGACTTATCTCGGTGCGTCGGGCGACGGCCATTTCGGCCGCTGGAACACCACCGCGTCGCTCTACTATGCTGTCGGCCGCGACGACCGCAATCCCTTCTCGCAGCAGCCGGCGGACATCAGCGCTTTTTACGGCGTGGGCGAGGTGTCGCGCGACTTCGATTGGATCCGTGTACGCGGCACCGCGCTCTACGCGAGCGGCGACAAGAATCCGTATGATGGCAAGGAGACCGGATTCGACGCGATCCTCGAGAATCCGCAGATCGCCGGCGCCGATACCAGCTTCTGGATTCGCCAGGCGGTGCCGCTGATCGGTGGCGGCGGCGTCGCTCTCTCGGGTCGTAACGGTGTCCTTGCGAGCCTGCGTTCGTCGAAGGACCAGGGCCAGTCGAATTTCACCAATCCGGGCGTGGCGCTGATCGGAATCGGCGCCGACTTCGATATTTCACCGCGATGGCGCGTCATCGGCAACTTGAATCAGCTCTGGTTCGCCAACACCACCGTGCTCTCGGTTCTTCGCAATCAGGGCAATATCGATCGCAATCTGGGCACCGATATTTCGGCGGCGGTACAGTACCGGCCGCTGTTCACCCAAAACATCGTGCTCAATGCCTCGGCTGCGGCGCTCATTGCCGGCAAGGGTCTGAAGCAGCTCTACGACGCCGACAGCGGCAAGACGCAATACTCGATCCTGTTCAACGTTCTGTTAACGTTCTGACCGTGCCGATCTTATTTGCCATGAACCCGCGCAACGACACCCCGGTTCGATCGCTGATCGCGGTGATGGGCGCGCTCGCGCTGCTCGCGTCTTCGTGCGCATTCGGCATGGACAATGAAAAGGGCGTGACGCGGACCTATGCGCCGACTGCGCCGGCGCCGGAGCGGCAGACGGCGCAGGACGCGCTGGCCAAATCTCTGGGCTGCGTCAGTTGCCATACAGCGACCGATCACACCACGATGCACGTCAATACCGGCGTGATTCTCGGTTGCACCGATTGCCACGGCGGCGACGTCAAAGTTCTCAAGCCGCAAACAGCGGTGCCGAAAGACGCGAGCTACCGGGCTGCCACCGACAGCGCGCACGTGCTACCGCGGTTCCCCAAAGCGTGGAACTTCCCGTCAAGCGCCAACCCCGAGCGCAGCTACACCTTGCTCAACCGCGAAGCGCCGGAATTCGTGCGCTTCGTCAATCCTGGCGACTACCGCGTGGCGCGCGACGCCTGCGGCGCCTGCCACCTGACCATCATTCAGGCGGCGGAGCGCAGCATGATGTCGACCTCCGCCATGCTCTGGGGCGGGGCTTCCTACAACAACGGGATTCTGCCGTTCAAGCGCTACATTGTCGGCGAAGCGTATACCGCCAAGGGAGAGCCCGCGACGCTGGTCAATCCGGTACCGCCCACGCCTTTCATGACCGAGAAGGGCATTCTGGCGAAGTTGTTCCCGCTTCCGGCGTGGGAGACGATTCCGGTCGGCGACATCTTCCGCGTCTTCGAGCGCGGCGGGCGGGTGATATTGAGCCAGTTTCCGGAAATTGGATTACCGAACAACAGCGGCGCGATCCAGAAACTCGACGAGCCCGGCCGGCCCGACATCCGCCAGTCCAATCGCGGCCCCGGCACCGGATTGCGGATCGCGGTGCCGGTGATCAACATCACCAAGACGCGGCTCAATGACCCGCACATGTGGTTCCTCGGCACCAACGAGCAGCCGGGAGACTATCGCTCGTCGGGGTGCTCGGGATGTCACGCGGTATACGCCAACGATCGCGACCCCGCGCATTCCGGGCCGTTCGCGGCATTCGGCAACACCGGCAAGTCGCAGAGCGCGGACCCGACGATTCCCCGCGACGAGCCGGGGCATCCGGTCAAGCATGCTTTCATTCGTTCGGTTCCGTCCTCGCAATGCATGGTCTGCCACATGCACCAGCCGAACGTGTTCGTCAACAGCTACTACGGCTACATCATGTGGGACTACGAGTCCGACGCGCCGTTCATGTGGCCGGAAAAGCAGCGCTATCCGACCGGCGCCGAGATTCGCAAGATCCTCGATCGCAATCCGGAGGAGGCGTCGATACGCGGCAAGTGGGGCGACCCGGAATTCCTGAAGGAAGTGAGCTCGCTCAATCCCAAGCTCAAGGACACGCAGTTCGCCGACTACCACGGCCACGGCTGGAATTTCCGCGCGGTATTCAAGCGCGATCGTCACGGTACGCTGCTCGATAAGGCCGGCAAGGCGGTGGCTGACGACGATCCCGACAAGTTCAAAAAAGCGGTGCACCTGACGTCGATCCACATGGAGCTGGGTTTCCAGTGCGTGGATTGCCACTTCGCGCAGGACTCGCATGGCAACGGTCACATCTACGGGGAAGTCGCGGCGGCGATCGAGATCGATTGCGCCGACTGCCATGGCACCGCCACGCGCTATCCGACGCTTTTCACCAGCGGTCCCGCGTCACAGCCTTCCGGCACCGACATGTCGCTGTTACGCACCCAGGATGGCCGCAAACGCTTCGAATGGCGCGAGGGAAAACTCTACCAGCGAGCCGCGCTCGACCCGGACAAGGAATGGGAAGTCAAACTGGTGAAGGACACCATCAATCCGGTCAGCCCCAATTACAACCCCAAGGCTGCACGCGCCAAGCTCATGGCCGCCGGCGACTCGATGCAATGGGGCCCCGGCGTCGATCCG
>DATNNK010000390.1:0-3530 GCA_035601875.1 Casimicrobiaceae bacterium
TGACACCGTCGCGTATCTGGGCATGGGTCTCCGGATCGAAAGTGCCGACCGCCTGCACCGGCGAGATGACGATCGGCGCCGACCAGCTCATACCAGACGCGAGTCGGTCGAATCGGCGGTGATCGAGTCCTTGTCGTTAAAAAAACTAGGGCCGTCGCTAATCACCGTAATCGGATTGCTCTACGTCGCGCCGCCGTCGGTCGAGCGACTGACCAGGATCGCGCTCGACGACCCCGCCGCGAGTACGTCGCCGTTGAACGAAAGCGAGCTCTGATAGACCGTCCCATCGGGCGCGAAAGTGACCCAGGGATCCGACCCGCGCGAGTAATCGCCGCCGTTCGCGGGCTTCCGCCGGTGCAATGCGAGAACGCGGCCATGTGCTGGGTCCATGTCCGGCCGCCGTCGAGCGACACGCCTGTCAACAATCCTCTGGCGCCGCCAGTCGACCAGCGATCCTGCTGCCAAACGCCGACGACATGGTTCGCGTTACGCGGATTGAGCGCTACCATCGGCTCGACTTCGGCGTTGACGTATAGCGTGCCGAACGCAGGAGCACCGTCGCAGCCCGCGGCGAGGGGCGAAGTTCCACTGACACGAAACTGGGGATCGCCGACGGGCGGTGGCGGCACGGCAGCATTGTTGCCTCCGCCTCCGCCGCCGCAGCCGACGAGCAGCAGAACGCAGGCGATCATCGCCGCGAAACCGGTCGTCTGGCCAGCGGAACGGTTTCGCGGTGTCGATAACGGCATGGTGGATATGCGCATGAGAGCTCAGCTCGGTGTCCGCAGAGCCCTGCCGCGCTCGGGGATCGAATCTGATCGGCGATTTTAGCAGCAGCTGACGGGGCTTTTCGGTGCTGCGCTTAAAGCGTGACCCCCGGACGGTCCTGCGAGCCCGCTTTGATAAATTGGCCACATCACTCTAAGATACGGGATGTTGATCGGGACACACCGCATGGAACCGCTGGTACTCACCGTCGATATGGCCGGGCTGCCGCAAGCCTGGGTCGAGCTCGAAGAAGCGATCACCTATCACGCCAAGCATTTGGTCGCATGGTCGGTGGGCGAGTTCGTTCGCGAGTATCGCGGCGGCTACCAGCGCAACGGCGAGCGCTCGCGCATCGCGACCAAGCTGATCCTGGCGATCAAGGGCAGCGGCGCAGCGCGATACGGACACGCGCCTGGCCTGACCAACGCGCTACTGTTCGCACGCGATCGGCAGTTGTGCGCGTATTGCGGCACGCGTTTCATGTTGCGCGATCTTTCCCGCGACCATGTGATGCCCGTCTCGCGAGGCGGGCGGGATGTATGGACCAACACTGTCACGGCGTGCCGGCGCTGCAATACCACCAAAGGTTGCCGCTCTCCCGAGCAGGCGGGCATGCCGCTGCTCTACGTGCCCTACGTGCCGAACCGTCACGAGCATTTCATCCTGCGCAACAGACGCATCCTCGCCGACCAGATGGAATACCTGCTCGCAGGGGTGCCCAAGAGCAGCCGGCTCTATCTTTCCGACCCGCTGTCGTAACAAAAAAAGGGGCCGTCAGTACCAAGATAAGCGGGAATGACGGTGGTAACGACGGGCGTCGCGGGCGTATCGTAAAGTTCGATCGATCCGGTTTTGTTGGACGACGTTCGCTGTCCCGTAACGATCGCTCGCCTGGGGATCGTCCCGCCCCGCCGCTGACCTTGAAGCGCTGCCGCACCGCCCCCAGATAGAAAATTTGCGAGGGCCCCACCATGAACTCACGCACGCTGCAGCGCGTCATCGAAGCCGTTCCCACTTCCGACGGAGCGGGGGTCAAGCTTCGCCGCAGTCTCGGCCAATCGGCATGGGCGCGGCTCGATCCTTTTCTCATGCTCGATCACTTTTCGACCGACAACGCCGACGATTACATCGCCGGTTTTCCGGCGCATCCGCATCGAGGCTTCGAGACCGTGACTTACATGCTCGACGGCCATATGCGGCACGAAGATCATCTCGGCAACCGTGGCGATCTGAAAAGCGGCGGCGTGCAATGGATGACCGCCGGCCGCGGCATCATTCACTCCGAAATGCCACAGCAGGACGCGGGCCGCATGCGCGGCTTCCAGCTCTGGATCAACCTGCCCGCCGCGGAGAAAATGAAGCCGGCCGGTTATCGCGACATCCAGGCCAGCGAGATACCGGTGGTCATGCTTCCCGGGGGCGCGCGAGTCAAAGTGATCGCCGGTACGCTGGACGTCAACGGAGCGATCACGCCTGGACCGATCCAGGGACTTGCGACCGATCCGCTGTATCTCGATATCGAGCTTCCCGCGGGTGCGACGCTGACGCATCCGATCAAGCCGGGTTACAACGCGTTCGTCTACCCCTTCGAAGGAAGCGTCGCGGTCGGTCCGGCGAAAGCCGCGCGCACGCTGGAGACGCATCACGCCGGAGTGCTCGCCGACGGTGACGCGGTGGAGCTCGCCGGTGGGGCTGACGGTGCCCGCCTGTTACTGCTCGCCGGGAGACCGCTGCTTGAGCCCATCGTGCAGTACGGCCCGTTCGTAATGAATTCGCGCGAGGAGATCGAACAGGCAATGAGCGATTATCAACGAGGCGCGCTCACCACTGCTCATTCGTAGACTCGCACTCGCTCGAGCGCCCGCAAGCGCGAGCTCGAGCTGAAATTGCGTTAACCTCGTTCGATTGCGCGTCGACCTTGGCTGATCGGGCAGCAGCACCCGCATAAACAGGGCCGCCCTCCATGGGCGGCCCTGTTCCGCGATCGCGTCTAGCTGGCAGACCGCGGGGATATTACCGTGCACTGATTACTGGCCGGTGTCCGCGCCCTTCAAACAATCATCCAGCGCCGAGCCGGACAACTTCTGGCACTTCGGTGCCAGCGAGGCATAGCGCCCGTTGAGCGTGACGCGGCACTGGTCCCGCGAATTCAGGGGCTGCTTGTCGCACGCGGCGCGCGCCGCCTTGCAACCGCTCATGTCGGTTGGCGCACCGCGGTCTATCGCCGTTCCGGGCGCTCTCATGGTCGAGTCGCTGGGCGTCATCGTTCCGCCATAGGCGGGAGATGGCGCAGTGCTGCCGACAGCGGGTTCCGGTGCGGTACCTGTCGGCGCGTTCCGTGGCGTATCGTTCTGCTGCCCTGTCGGTGTCTGGGCGGCGGCGGTAGCAGCCACGGCACCGAACGTGGCAATCAACAAAACATTTAGACGTTTCTGACGCGTCATGGCTTGGTCCTTTCCTCTTAAGGTTATCCGTCAGCCGCGGTAAGCAGGGCCGGTGATGCTTGCGACCCGCATCGGATTGTCAACGGAGCGGTCAGGATTGCCCACCACCGCCCATGGGTGCAATCGGACAGGGTCTGGATTTTGAATAGGACATAAAGGGAGGGGCATTCCGCGATATTCCGACGACTAGCAGGCCTCCGATGGGCTTGAGATCGGGCGGGACCTCGACTGGTGGCGGCAATTCGGCGCCCCGTCCTACGCCTGAATCAGACCCGGTCTTATAGCGCCCAGTTGACGATTGGCCGATAGTGTCTCTAC
>DATNNK010000391.1:0-2567 GCA_035601875.1 Casimicrobiaceae bacterium
TGTCCGAAATCATCGGTGGAAAGCGAATCCCAAAAGGAAAGCTGGCATTCTTTCAAGAACGGTTCCGCGATAGATTGTATGAACTGGTGGTTGGGGAATTTTTGAAACGAGAAGAGACTGGTCTTCTCACTAAGGCCGAAGTTGCTCGTCGAATTGATCGCAAACCTGAACAAATCACTCGTTGGTTGGGCGCACCCGGAAATTGGCAATTGGAGACGGTTAGCGACTTACTGCTTGCTATTGCTCAAGCCGAGCCCG
Organism: Casimicrobiaceae bacterium; assembly: GCA_035601875.1. GTDB lineage: Bacteria > Pseudomonadota > Gammaproteobacteria > Burkholderiales > Casimicrobiaceae > PALSA-1003. Next base: position 259 of record DATNNK010000391.1, read on the forward strand.
TTATCTCACTAGTCCCGCTGAAGCGTAAGCGTCCGGCGAACCGCGTCTTCCGCGGAACTCGCTCGCGTGGGATGATTGGCTCATTAACTGGCAAGTTAATGAGCCAATGTGACGGCTGTGATGGTGGTCCCTGGAGCGAAGCGACAATTGCGGCCGGCGCCATCATCCGACAGGCTTCCAGTTCCAGGGCAGAAGGGCATCGATCCGGTTGATCGGATGGTCGGCGATGCGGGCGAGCACGTCGCGCAGATAGGCCTCGGGGTCGAGATCGTTGAGCTTGGCGGTCTCGATGAGGGTGTACATCGCGGCGGCGCGGACGCCGCCGGAATCGGAGCCGGCGAAGAGATAGTTTTTCCGGCCCAGTGCGAGTGGCCGGATGGCGCGCTCGGCGGCGTTGTTGCAGATCTGCAATCGGCCGTCGGTGGTGTAGCGTGTCAGCGCATCCCAGCGCGAGAGCGAGTAGCGGATCGCGCGCGCGAGCGTGCTCTTGCCGCTGATTTGGTTGAGCGCCGTCTCCAGGAAGGCCTTGAGCTCGGCAAGCCGAGAGACCGCTTCGGACTGGCGCACGGCCAGGCGCTCGTGCGGCGCTCGGCCGTTGACGGCGGCCTCGATGGCGAACAGCTCGGAGATCCGCTCGAGCGCCTCGTGGGCGAGCGGCGAAGCTGTTGCCACATGCACGTCGTAGATTTTGCGCCTGGCGTGGCTCCAGCACGCCACCTCGATGAGCCGCGCCTGCTTGGTCTTGGGGTCGGGCTCGTAAAGGCCGTTGAAGCCCGCATAGGCATCGGCATGCAGAAAGCCGCGACACTTGCCAAGCAGGGCCTCGGCGTGCTCGCCCTTGCGGTCGGGCGAGTAGCGGTAGAACGCCGCCGGGGGTGCCGCTCCCGACCACGGTCGCTCGTCCCGCAGCGCGACCCAGAGCCGTCCGGTCTTGGTCTGTCCGCGGCCCGGCGCCAGAACCGGCACCGGGGTGTCGTCGGCGTGAAGGACAGGTGCGGCGAGAACATGATCCCCGACCCGCTCCACAAGCGGCATCGCCAGGGCGGCCATGCTGCCGACCCAGTCAGCCATGGTGGAGCGGTCGAGATCGACCCCTTGCCGGGCATAGATCACGCTCTGCCGGTACAACGGTTGGGCATCGGCGTATTTCGACACGATCACATGCGCCAGAAGCGCAGGACCCGGCCGGCCACGCTCGATCGGGAACGAAGGCAGTGGCGCCTGCACGATCGTGTCGCAGCTGCGGCAGCTCACCTTCGGCCGCACGTGCTCGACTACCTTGAACGACGACGGCACGTATTCCAGCACCTCGGTGGCGTCCTCGCCGAGGAAGCGCAGCACCGTGCCGCCGCACGACGTGCATGCGGCCGGCGGCTCGTGGACGATCCGCTCACGCGGCAGATGCTCGGGCAGCGGCTTGCGGCCGTGCGGCTTGCGATCCACCTGCGGACGCGCCGTCGCCGGGTCTTTCCTGATGGCCCGCTCGGAGCGTGCAGTGCTTTCCGCAATCCCTTCCTCGAGATCGCCGAGCACGAGCTCGAGCTGCTCGATCTCCCGGTCGAGCTTCTCCGAGGAGCGCCCGAACCGCGCCCGCTTGAGCACCGCCAACTGCGCCTTGAGATGCTCGATCTGCAGGGTCTTGGCGTAAAGCTCGGCATCGCGGACTGCGATCGCCCGGTCACGATCGGCAAGCAGCGTTTCTTTCTCGGCGAGCTGCGCCGCTTTTTCAGCAAGCAGCTGCTCACGTTCGGCGAGCGAGGCGTCCTTCTCGGCGAGCATCCGCCGCAGGGAGCGGACATTGCGCGGAAGATCGGATCGCCTCAGCATCATGAACGAAGCGATATTCGATCCGTTCAAACAAATCCATTGAAGCAATACCGGATTGACAAATCACGCGAACAACGATTCCATCAGCCGGCGCGTCGTGGCACGTCCGTGCGCAGCGGCAATCGCCAATCGATGCCCTCACACAACATCGACAATTGTGCCGGCGTCAGCGTCACCGCGCCCTCGCGCGTCAACGGCCAAACAAATCGGCCGCGCTCCAACCGCTTCGCGTAGAGGCACAGCCCGGTCCCGTCCCACCACAAAATCTTGACCCGGTCGGCTCGCTTGCCACGAAAGACAAACAAATGCCCCGAATACGGGTTCCGCTTCAGCACATCCTGCGCCAGCATTGACAAGCCATCAAAACCCTTCCGCATATCGGTCGCTCCACAGGCGACCCAGATCTGCGCCCCTGCCGGAACGGGAATCATTGCCCGCGCCTTTCCAGCGCGTCCGCCAGCTGCGCCATCCGCGCCGGCGCC
>DATNNK010000392.1:0-16793 GCA_035601875.1 Casimicrobiaceae bacterium
AATGCCATGTCCCTGGCGCAGTTCCTCGCCTCGCGGTCCGAGGTTCGCGCGGTTTATTATCCGGGCCTCGATTCGCATCCGCAGCACGCGCTGGCGGGAGAGCTGTTCGCCGCCTACGGTGCGCTGCTGTCGTTCGAGCTCGACCCGAAGCTCGACTGTTTCGACTTTCTCAATCGTCTGCAACATGTCGTGCTGTCGTCGAATCTCGGCGACAATCGCACGCTGGCGATTCCGGTCGCGCACACCATCTACCACGAAATGGGTGCGGTGCGGCGAGCGAGCATGGGTATCGCGGACTCGCTGATCCGAATCTCGGTCGGGATCGAGGACCGCGAGGACATTCTTGCAGATTTTGCGCAGGCGCTGATCGGCTAAGCGGATTCGATCGGCGCCGTCACCTCACGCGCGCGCGGTCATCCCCTCCTCGGAGACTTCCAGGTAACTCGCTTTGCGGTACCAGTCAGCGAGCACTTGTCGCTCGCAGACGCGCCCGTCGATATCGTGCGCGTGGCGCGCGGGTCGGTGGGTGTGACCGTGGATGAGACGGCTCACTCCGCGCTGACGCAGCGCCGAGGCAACGGCATCGGCGTTGACGTCCATGATCGCCTCGGGTTTGTTTTCGATCGCTCGCCGGCTGCCGGCGCTCAACGCGGCACCGATACCGCGCCTGACAAAAAACGGCAGGGCAAGAAAGCGGCGGCGATGCACCGGGTCCTGCCACCAAGCGCGGAAACGTTGATAGCCGACGTCGTCCGTGCACAACTGATCGCCATGCATGATCAGCGTCGGCGTGCCATGTAGATCGTGTACCACCGCGTCCGCAAGCAAGGTCGCGCCGCCCGCTTTGGCGAAGCGCTCGCCGAGCAGAAAATCGCGGTTGCCGCGCTGCAAATACACCGCCGTTCCCGATCGCGCGAGCTCGGCGAGAGCGTTCGCTACGCCGGCTGCGAGCGGATCGCGCAGCTGGTCGTCGCCTAACCAGAGGTCGAACAGGTCGCCCAGGACGTAGAGTGCCGAGGCCCCGCGCGCCGGCCCGCGCACGAATTCATGGAATGCGGCGACGAGCTCGGGACGTTCGGCCGACAAGTGCAAGTCGGAGATGAACAGCGTCCGCGGCATCGACGTCGCACCGGTCGGGAGTATGCCTACGCCGTTTCCTCGGCGCGTTCGATCACCACATCCTCGGTCGGCACATTCTGGTGGGATCCGCGGGTGGTGGTGGCTACGCTCTTGATGTGATCGACGACATCGGTACCGGCAACCACGCGGCCGAAGACGCAATAACCCCAGCCGTTGGCGTCAGGGGACCGGTGATCGAGAAAAGCGTTGTCGGCGACGTTGATGAAGAATTGCGCGGTGGCGGAATGTGGATCGGAGGTGCGCGCCATTGCGACCGTGTAGCGCTTGTTCTTCAGCCCGTTCTTCGCTTCGTTTTCGATCGCGGGCCGGGTCGGCTTCTGCTTGAAGTCGGGCGTAAATCCGCCGCCCTGGATCATGAATCCGTCGATGACGCGATGAAATACCGTGTTGTCGAAATGCCCCGCGCGGACATATTCGAGAAAGTTGGCGACGGATTTGGGGGCGTGCGCGGTGTCGAGCTCGATCGTGATCGGACCGTGATTGGTGTGCAGGATGACCATGGCGAACCTAATTCTGGACGACCGATGCGGTCTTGAGGATGACGTGTTCCAAGGGGACATCCTTGGGAAACGGGCCGCCGGCACCGGTCGGCATCGCGGCGATCTTGTTCACGACGTCCATGCCCTGGATCACTTTTCCGAATACGGTGTACCCATAGCCCTGCGGCGTCGCTTCGCGAAAGTTGAGAAACTTGTTATCCGCGACGTTGATGAAGAATTGCGCGGTCGCGGACTGCGGGTCGCTGGTGCGTGCCATCGCCACCGTGCCGGGCGTGTTGAGCAGGCCGGCCTTGCTGCTCTGCTCGGCTTCGTTCTGAACCGGGCCGCGAGTCGGCTTTTGCTGGAATTCCGAATTAAACCCGCCGCCCTGGACCATGAATCCAGGGATCACGCGGTGAAATTGCGTGCCGTCGTACTGCTTGGCCTTGACGTAGGTCAGAAAGTTTTCGACCGTCTTCGGCGCGGCGTCCGGGTAGAGCTCGATTCTGATTTTGCCGGCGCTGGTATCAAGATCGACCTGAGGATTGGCGCCTTGAGCCTGCGCGGCCCCGAAAGCCAGGCCGGCGGCGAGCAGCAGCGAGGAACGACGTAGCATCGATAACTCCTTTGCGTGGTTGAGTTGCGCTTGCTTTGAGCGAAAAGCGCGGGAGAAGCTCTTCCGCCGCCGCTATTTTTTGTCGTTGGCTGGCGCCGCGGGCTTGGGCACCGGCGTGACTGCTTTCGGTGCGTTGCTGGAGGGCGCCACCGCGTATAGCTGACGGACCAATACGAGCTTGGCCTGGGCACTCTTGTTGGTCTTGTCGAGAACGACCGCACGGTCGTATTCAGCGCCGGCGAGACGGCTGTAGATGTCGCCGAGGTTTTCATGGGCAATCGCATAGTCGGGATGCGAGGCGATCGCCGACTCGAGCGCGGCGCGCGCTTTTTCGTATTGCCCGCGTTGCGCCCAGATCACCGCCAGATTGTTGTACGGTTCCGGCAGCTCCGGAAAATCTTCGGTCAGGGCCTGGAAGGTGGCGACCGCCTTGTCGGGCTCGTCCTGGTCGGCTTGGACGACGCCGCGCAGGAAGCGCGCCTGTGGATTCTTCGCGTCTGCCGCGAGCGCGGCATCGATCTTGACCCGCGCCGCCGCATATTGTCCGTCCTGGATCATGCGGGCCGCCTCCGCCAGATCGGGTGTGAGACCCGGAGTCACGGCGGGTACAGCCGTCGCTGCCGAAGGCGGAGGTGGGGGAGCCTGCTGCGCGAGCGCGACGCCTCCGAGCATCAACAGCGTAATGACAATGATGGGGCGGTTAAGCACCTGGAATGAAACTCCGACTGCGGTTGTTAATTCTAGCAGAGCTTGCTGCTTGCGCCGGTCGATGAGGGACGAGCGGCTCGGTGCCGCCGGTCACGTCGTCCGGCGCGGCTCAAGGGGCCCGGTGAGCGTGGACGCAGCGGAACCGACAGGTATACACTTCGACCCAGCCGCGGTAATGCTTGCGTGATCTTCGCGTTGCGTATCCTCGTGGCCGCACGGAAAAAGGGGCGGCAAGCCCCAAAGTCGGCGCGCAGACGCTGTTCACTTGGAGGAGTGATGACTCGCAAATCGCTCGCGCTGGTGACGGCCGATCCCTCGCGTTCGGCGCTCTCGGCGCGAATCCCTGGAGGCTGCGCCGGGTACCGTTCTGGGCAGCGCAACGCCGGGCTTTCCCGGAACCGCGAAGTTTGAAGCACGGATCCTCCGGCCGATATGAACGATTTGGCAAGCAGCTCTTGTCGACTCTACTCGCGCGTGTTCGATCGCCGCGCAGCTCAGCGCGCCTGGCTTTCGCGGGACCAAAGACCATATGGTGCGTCACTGGATTGCGCGCCGGTGGCGTTGACCATCAGGACACGGCGCTTTTCCGCGACATGCATGAGAGCCCGCGGTCCGTAGCGCGAGCTCGCCACGAAGCGGGGAACGGAAATCTTGGTATCGTTTCATCATCGTGCCGGGTCCAGTGGAGGGTCTGTATCAGTATCAGGGAACAGCATCGGCAGCCGATTTGTGGGTGAGGCAATTGAGGGTGTGCGGTTCAATCAATAGGGGGACTCATGTACCAACAAAGCTATGACCCATTGGGGAATGTGTTTCTTTCCACGGTGGTCGCCGCCATCCCGATAGTCGTTCTGTTGTACTTCATCGCCCTGCACCGGCACCGTGATTCACAAGGCAACGTATACCTCGGCATTTCCGCGCCCTATGCCGCCTTCTTTGGCGTCATCGCGGCATTCCTGGTCTCCTGCGCGGTCTTCAAGATGCCGGTTGCCTCGGCCGTCTCGGCGTTTGCGCTCGGGACCCTCTCGGGGTTTCTCGGAATCATCTGGATCGTCCTGGCCGCGATGTTCCTGTACACGATGAGTGTGGTGAGCGGCAAGTTCGAGATCGTGAAGGAGTCCATCGTTCACATCTCGTTCGATCGGCGCCTGCAGTGCGTGCTGATCGCGTTTTCGTTCGGGGCGATCATCGAGGGAACCTCTGGCTTCGGGACGCCGGTGGCCATCGCCGGCGCGGTGATGGTGGGGCTCGGGTTCAAGCCCTTCCAGTCTGCGGTCCTTAATCTCCTGGCCAACACCGCACCGGTAGCTTGGGGCGCCATCGGCACGCCGATCGTGACGCTGGCGGCCGTGAGTGGGTTGGACCAGGTGACGCTGTCCGCCATGGCGGGTCGCCAGCTCCCCTTTGTCTCGATTCTGGTTCCGTTCTGGCTGGTCGCCACGTTCGTGAAGATGGAAGGCGGGACCTGGAAGGAAGCGTTCGAAGTGTGGCCCGCGGCGCTGTGCGCGGGAGCAACGTTTGCCGTCATGCAGTTCCTTGCCTCGGGAAGCAACTCATTTCACTTGATGACCGACGTGGTCTCTGGTGTCTTCTCGGTCGTGTGCACTGCGCTCTTCCTGCGCTTCGTCTGGCATCCGAAGACGCGCTTTCTGTTGAAGTCAGAACGCGATGCGTTGGCCAAGGCCGGCAAGAGCACCGCGACTGCGACCACCGATAGTAGCGAATGGAAATACCGCTATACAACAGCGGAAACGGTGTACGCGTGGTTGCCATGGGTAATATTGATCCTATGCTGTGCCCTTTGGGGTTTGCCGGACTTCAAGAAATACCTGAACAACCTCTTCTCCGGCGTCACCTTCGCCACGACGCTCTTCGGCTCGCCATTCGCCGGCACGCTCTCGCTGCCGGTGTGGGACATGCCGTCATTGAATAACCTCGTGCAACGGATGCCGCCGGTGGCCCCCATCAACGCCAAACCGGAGGCCGCGAAGTTCATCATCAACTGGCTGTCGGCCGCCGGAACGGGCGTGTTCGTCGCAGCAATTCTGTCCGGGTTGGTTCTCAAGCTGAACGCGGTGCAGTGGAAAGACTCCTTCATTCGGACCCTGCAACGCATGAAGATTCCGGTGCTGGTGATTGGCCAGGTGCTTGGACTCGGTTTCCTGACGCGTTACGCCGGTACCGATGCAGTCCTCGGCCTGGCGTTCACCGGAGCCGGCTTTATGTACCCCTTCTTCGCCGCGTATCTGGGCTGGCTCGGTGTGTTCCTCACCGGCTCTGACACCGCCTCCAACGCCCTGTTCGGCAGTTTGCAGCGAATCACCGCCCAGCAGTTGCACCTGAACGAGATTTTGATCGTGGCGACCAACTCGACTGGTGGCGTGATGGGCAAGATGATCGACGCCCAGTCGATCATGGTTGCGTGCGCGGCGTGCTACGACGATCCGAAGGAACGCACACATGCGCTGGGGCCGATCTTCCGAACGGTGTTCTGGTATTCCATCGCCGGAGCCGCGGTGATCGGTCTAATCGCTCTGCTGCAGGCGTATGTCTTCCCCGGCATGATTCCGATACCGCCGGTCGGCAAGTGAGTTGCGGAAAGGCAAGTAAGACCGGGTTGCCGGCATCGCGTGAAGGCACGCGCTCGAAGTAGCGTCAACAATTGAAGGAGTGGGCAGATGAGCAACGAGAAATCTTCAACCAAGGTGAGCCGCCGTACGATCATCAAGGCAGCGGCGGCAGTGGGCGCCACCCAGATCGCGGCCCCGTTCATCATCAAGGCGCGGGCCGAGGAGATGGTCAAGATCGGCCTGGATAATCCTCTGACCGGGACTTACGCAGCAGTGGGCAAGAACGAGTTGACTGGCTGCCAGCACGCGATCGATCAGATCAACGCCAAAGGCGGGATCCTCGGCCGCCAGGTGCAGCTTCTCGTCGAGGACTCGACCAGTGGCGATGCCGGCACGGCGGTGCAAAAGGCACGCAAGCTGATCGAGCGCGACAACGTCAACTTCCTGATCGGCAACGTCAACTCGGCGCTTGCTCTGGCCATGGCGCAGGTCAGCAACGAAAAGGGCGTGTTGCACATCGTGCCCGGCGGCCACACGGACGGCATTACCGGCGCAACATGTCACTGGAACGTGTTCCGTGTCTGCAACAACACGACGATGGAAGCCAACGCAGTCGCCGGGCCGATGATCAAGAACGCCGGGAAGAAATGGTATTACATCACTCCCGACTATGCCTTTGGCCACACGCTGCAAGCGGGTCTTGAAAAAGCCGCGGCGAAGCTCGGCGGCATCAAGTCCGGCGCCGATTTGACGCCGCTCGGTACCACCGACTTCTCGTCTTACCTTATCAAGGCGCAGTCGGCCAACCCCGACGTCATCGTTTTTCTGGTTCAGGGCGACGACATGATCAACGCGCTCAAGCAAGCGGTGCAGTTCGGGCTCGACAAGCGTCTACACCTCGCCGGGTCGCAGCAGGAGCTCGAGGCACTTCAAGGATTGCCGCCCGAGGCGCGGGTCGGTAGCTGGGTCTTCGAGTGGTATTGGAAGCAGCCGGGCGTGGCCCACGTCCCCGAATTCGTCGCTGCCATCAAGAAAATTACCGGCAGGGTGCCGACCGCGCGCACGTGGTTTGGGTTCGTCTCGACCTGGAGTTGCGCGCTTGCAGCGAATCAGGCGAAATCGCTCGATGCACGCAAGATGGCGAAGGCGCTCGAGGGCATGAAGCTGCCGCCGGAAGTCGGCTTGATGCCGGAAGCGCCGTTTTATCGCGCCGGCGATCATCAGCTTATGGGCACGCTCTACGACGGCGATGCGCAGGCAAAAGGCAGTGAGCCAGACGATTTGTTCAAGGTAACCTCGCTGGTGAAGGGCGTCGAAGCAGCGGGACCGGTGGAGGATTCAGGCTGTAAGATGACCTGGCCCGCCTGAGAGCAAAGCGTGCGCGCGTCCCCGCTATTGGCGCGCGCACGTTTCAAGTACAGCACGCGACGGCGTGCTTTTCGAGGCGAGCGATCGAAGATGCCGAGTCATAGCGCGGACTTCGCGCATGCGCGTTCACCCAGAGGACGCGATAGCGAATGACGCAACTCATCCTGTTCAATATTTTTAACGGGCTGATCGTCGGCGCCTTTTATGCGTTGATGGCACTCGGCCTTTCGTTGATCCTGAATCTGAGCGGGGTAATAAACTTTGCGCACGGCGGATTTCTCGCCATCGGCGCCTACATTGCCTATACGCTCATGCCTTACGTGGGTTTCTGGGGCGCTCTTCTCGTCGCGCCGTTTCTGACCGCGGCGCTCGGCCTCGTCGTCGAACGCGTTCTGATCCGCCGGGTCTACGGGCGCGATCCACTCTACAGCCTCCTGCTAACCTTCGGGCTCGCGTACATTTTCGAGGACGGCACGCGCTACATCTGGGGAGCGCAAAGCCTGCCGTACCCGATTCCTGGTTGGCTCGCGACGCCGCTCTCCAGCGAGATGTTCTTTCTGACCGGTTACCGCTTGTTCATGGTGGCGCTGGTCGCGGTCGCAGTCGCTGGCCTGTTCTTCATCCTCAACCGTACTCGTCTAGGCATGCGGATTCGCGCCGGGACACTCGATCTGGAAACCGTGTCCGTTCTCGGGGTCAATGTGCGCATTCTGCGCAACCTTAATTTCGGCCTCGGCATCTATCTCGCCGGTCTGGCCGGAGTACTGGCTGCGGGAATGCTTGGATTGCAGCCCACCATCGGTACTTCACTCATCATGCCGAGCTTCGTTGCGATCATCGTCGGCGGACTCGGAAGCCTTCCGGGCACGCTTCTCGGCGGACTCCTGATCGGCGTCGCCTCGGGTATCACGACCGTATTCTTCCCTTCGGCGACCGAAGCGGTGATGTACGTGATGATGGGCGTCGTGCTGTTGGTCAGACCGCGTGGCTTACTCGGCGAGGAAGGAAGAATCCATTGAGCGGACTGAGTCGGACAACGACTGCAATCCTCATCTGGTTGCTGCTCCTGACGATGCCGTACTGGATGGGTGCGCTTGGAGGCTATACCGAGCTCGGCAGCCGGGTTCTCGTGCTCGGACTAGCGGCGATGTCGCTCAACTTCCTGCTCGGGTTCACCGGGGTGCTCTCATTCGGTCACGCCGCCTATTTCGGCCTTGGCGCCTACGGTGTTGGCATGACCCTCAAGTACCTTGCGCCGAGCACGCCGCTTGGCATCCTGGTCGGCGTCGCCGTCGGAGCGCTCGCTGCCGCACTCATCGGCGCATTGATCGTCAAGCTACGCGGCGTTTATTTCGCCATGGTGACGATCGCCTTCGGTCAAGTGTTCTTTTTCATCGCCTTCCGCTGGAACTCGGTTACCGGTGGCGACGATGGCCTCACCGGATGGAGTCGCCAGCCGCTGAACCTGGGCTTCGGCAACATCGACATCGCGGGCAACGGCACGGCCTTCTACTACCTGGTGCTGGCACTTTTCGCCGCAGCAGTCGGCATCATGGCGGTGCTTTTGCGCTCGCCTTTCGGCAGGACCCTGCTCGCCATACGCGAGAACGAGCGCCGGGCACGATTCCTCGGCATTCCGGTCGAGCAACATATCTGGTTGTCGTTCGTGATCTCATGCTTGTTCGTCGCGCTTGCCGGCACGCTTTACGCGCTGCTCAACAACTTCACCGATCCGCGAGCGCTGCGCTGGGACCAGTCCGGGAATTTTGTCATCATGGCGGTGCTTGGCGGCATGCGCTCCTTCTGGGGGCCGCTGATCGGCGCAGCGATATTCGTTGTGCTGCAGGATTACGTCTCCAGTCATACCGAGAACTGGATGTCCTTCATCGGGCTTTTCTTCGTGCTCGTCGTATTGTTCTTTCCGCGTGGCGTGCTCGGCATCATCCGACGAAAGGCGGCGTCGTGAGCCTGTTGCAAGTGCGCAACGTCTCACAGCATTTCGGTAGCCTGATCGCGGTGAATAATGTGTCGCTGACGGTTGAGCCGGGTGAGCTGCGCGCGATCATCGGGCCGAACGGTGCCGGAAAGACGACGTTCTTCAATCTGATCAGCGGCTTCTTCCCGCCGACATCGGGCACGATAGTTTTCGACAACACCGATGTCACCGCGTTACCCGCGCACAAGCGCGTCGCGATGGGCATGGCTCGGACGTTCCAGATCACCGAGATTTTTCCGGAGTTGACGGTGCGCGAGAACCTGCGCATCCCGGTGGAAGTTGCCTCCGGCTTGCGTCTTCGGCCGTGGCTGTCGCGGAACGCCGACAGCGAGATCCGAACGCGCATTTCCGAGCTGATGGACATGGGTGGCCTCGCCGGCAAGGCTGATCGCATGGTCGGCGAGCTTCCTCATGGCGATCAACGTGCCACCGAGATCATGATGTCGCTCGCGCTCAAGCCGCGACTGCTGCTGCTCGACGAGCCGACTGCGGGCATGGGTGATCAGGAGACCTACGACATCACCCGGCTCATACGCCGATTGCATCGGGAGCAACAGCTCACAATCGTATTGATCGAACACGACATGCGCGTCATATTCCATCTGGCCGACCGCATCATGGTGCTCGCGGAGGGTTCGGTTCTCGACGAAGGCACTGCCGACGAGATCGCGAAAAGCGAGCGCGTGCAGACGGCATACCTGGGCAAGGCCGCGTGAACGCGCTCGAGGCGGAAGGCCTCCATACTTTCTACGGCAAGAGTCACATCCTGCATGGAGTGGGACTCACCGTGGGCGAGGGAGAGATCGTCACCCTGCTCGGACGCAACGGCGCGGGAAAAACGACAACACTCAGAAGCCTGATGGGACTTACCCATGCCCGCGAAGGGACCGTGCGCATCTTCGGCGAGACGACGACCGATTGGCCCCCTTACCGTATCGCGGCGCTCGGCGTCGGTTACGTGCCGGAGGGGCGACGCATTTTCGCGAATCTGACCGTCGACGAAAATCTCAAGGTGCCGCTCGAGCGTCCGGGGCCGTGGACGATCCAGAGAATCTACGAGCTTTTTCCGCGCCTGGCGCTGCGCAGGTCGAACAAAGGGCGCCAGCTTTCCGGCGGTGAGCAGGAGATGCTCTCCATCGCCAGGGCGCTCTTGCTCAACCCAAAGCTGTTGCTGCTCGATGAGCCCTCACAAGGCCTCGCTCCTTTGATCGTGCAGCAGGTTTTCGATGTCATCGTCGCGATGCGCAAGGAAGGAATGTCGGTTCTGCTCGTCGAGCAGAATGTGCGTGCCGCGGTCGAGATCGCCGACCGCGCCTATGTTTTGGACGATGGACGCGTCGTATACGAAGGACTCGCCGCTGAATTCGCCAAGGACGAGGAGCGCGTGCGTGCACTCGCGGGCGCCAGCGCCGAAAAGTGGGACGCGGTGCAGTAGCACAAGCGCTCTCGGCCATTCTGGTCGACTCGCTAGAGGTTCTGCGACGTAAAGCTACGCCACGCGCAGCCTCGCCACCGTCGCGTCGATCAGCTTGCGTGAAATACTGACTGGCGACGGGAGCTGCGGCAGCGCGTCGATCGAAAACCACTTCACGTCGGCGATCTCGGCGTCGCAGGGCCGAGCCTCGCCGCTCGCGTATTCCGCGGTATACGCGATCATCAGCGAGTGCGGAAACGGCCAGGACTGGCTGGCGAAATAGACGAGGTTGTCGACTTCCACGCCAACTTCTTCGCGAACCTCGCGATGAATGCAGTCCTCGATCGATTCGCCCAGCTCGACGAATCCGGCGAGCGCGCTGTACATCGCATTCGGGAAGCGGTTGGCGCGCGCCAGCAGCAGTTCGCGTCCGCGCGTGACGAGCACCATCATCGCCGGCGACACGCGCGGATAAACGACGTATCCGCACGCCGGACATTGCTTGGCTCGCTCGTCGGGCTTGTCCAGCGTGGGCGTCCCGCAGCGACCACAGTAGCGGTGGCTGCGATCCCATTCGATAACTTGGGAGGAGCGGCCGGCCAGCGCGAGCAACGGATCGGGAATCTGCAGGAACAGTGAGCGCAGGCCGCGCCACTGCCAGCCCTCGGGTTCGGCGACGTCGGCGGCGACCCGCACCGCGATGCAATCGATCCCCTGATAGCGGCCAAGGTAGTGACGCGCGCCGTCGATCCCCATCGCGATGACATCGGAAAGAGTCGGCAGCGTCGGCGGGTCGCTGTTGCGGGCGAGAATCTTGTCGTCGCGCCACACGAAGCAGAGCGATGCGGCGGCGAGTTCCTTGGGCAGAGCGGCGCCGGGCTCGAAGCCGGCGGGAGTGCTCATGGTCCGCAAACTAACGGAGGAATCGTTCATCCTTGCCGATGACCGTCAGCTCGACGAACTTCGATCCATTGTGGCTCGCCGGCGTGAAGTTGACCCAATAGCCTCCAAGGTCGAAATCGCGCATCGTCTCCATGGCGGTGATGAATTTCTCGCGTGTGAGGTCGGGGCCCGCACGACGCAGCCCCTCCACCAGCACCTTGGCGGCGATGAATCCTTCCAGGCTGGTGAACGAATAGTCCTGCTTGCCGGTGGAAGCTTCGAGCTGTGTCTGATATTCCTTCACCACAGGCACGCCGATGTTCCAGGGAAAGGGGACAACCTGCGAGACGGCGACACCGCGACCGTCGGCTCCGCTCTCCTTGGCCAGCGCCTTGCTGCCGACGAATGACACGTTCATGAACTGCGGATTGAACCCGGCGGCGCGCATCGCTTTGATGAACGCCGCGCAGGACCTGTAGGCCGAGATCATGATGACCGCCTGCGGCTCGACCTTGCCGATCGACTTGACTGCCGCCGCGACGTCGACGGTGTTGCGTTCGACCGTGCCGGTGGCCACGATCTTGATTTTTCGCCGCTCCATCGCTCGTTCGACGCCGGTCAGGCCGGCCTTGCCGTAATCGTCGTTCTGATAAAAGACGGCTATCTTGTCGAGGGCCTGACCGGTCATCTGGCCGACGATCTTTTCTGTCTCGTCAAAGTAGCTCGCGCGGACGTTGAAGATGTAGCGGTTGAGCGGCGTGCGCAGCGACTCGGCGCCGGTGAAAGGCCCGACGAAGGGAACGCGCGCAGCGGTGAAGATCGGCTTGGAGGCGTTCGACGTCGGCGTGCCGACGTAACCGAACAGCAGGAAGACGCCGTCGTCGATCAGCTTTTTGGTGTTGGCCGCGGCCCGGTCGCTCTCGTAGCCGTCGTCGAGCGAACGCAACTCGATCTTGCGCCCGTTGACGCCTCCGGCAGCATTGATGACCCGGAAGTATGCCGCCGCGCCGGTGCGCATCTCCGTGCCAAGCTCGGACGCCGCGCCGGAAAACGCCGCCGACTGGCCGATGAGGATCGACGTCGGCGTGACACCGGGCTCGGCCTGAAGGGAAGCCGCCATCGCAGCGAGCATGAAAGCGGCTGTTCGCAAGATGGACGATGACCTTGTTTTTCTTCCCGTTGCGAATGTCCCAAGCCGCGCCGAAGCTTCGGACGTGCGTTGAGAAGGAGCGGGCGCGGAAGCGCCGATGAATGCCGTCTTCACGCGATCGCCAGTGGCAGCGAGCGCAAGCGTTTCCCGGTCGCTGCGGCAATTGCGTTGGCCACGGCCGGAGCGATGACCGGCGTCCCCGGCTCGCCGACGCCCGTCGGATTTTCAGTCGACGGCATGATGTACACCTCCACCTTAGGCATTTCGTTGATGCGCAGCGGAGGGTATTGATGGAAATTCGATTGCTCGACGACGCCGTCCTTGAGCGTGATCGCGCTATGGAGTGCCGCGGCGAGCCCGAAACCGATGCCGCCTTCCATTTGAGCGCGCACCACGTCGGGGTTGACGGCCACGCCGCAATCAACCGCGCAAACCACGCGGTCGACCCTGAATTTCCCGTCGGAGGAGACGGTCACTTCGGCGACTTGCGCGACAAACGTGTTGAACGACTCATGCACGGCCACACCGCGACCTCTCTTTTCACCGGACTTGCCCTGCGCCAGGGGCGAGCCCCAACCGGCCTTTTCCGCCGCGAGCTGCAGCACGCCCAGGTGCCGTGGCTTGCTCGCCAGCAAAGCCTTGCGGAATGCGACCGGATCCTTGCCGGCCGCGGCGGCAAGCTCGTCGACAAACGTTTCGGTCGAAAACGCGGTGTGCGTCGAGCCGACCGAACGCCACCACTGAACGGGCACGCCGATCTTCGGCGAATGAAGATCGACCCTCAGATTGGGAATCGCGTACGGGAGCGAGGAGGCGCCCTCGACCGAGGTGGCGTCGACGCCGTCCTTGACCAGCATTTTCTCGAAAGGCGACCCGGCAAGAATCGACTGTCCGACGATGCGTTGCTGCCACGCAATTGCGTTACCGCTGGCGTCCAGCGCAGCCTTGATCGTGTGGTAATACATCGGGCGGTAGTAGCCGGCCCGCATGTCGTCTTCGCGAGTCCATACCAGCTTGACCGGCGCCGCACCTTTGATGGCTTTGGCGATGTACGCCGCTTCCCTCAAAAAGTCGGAAGCCGGATTCGCGCGGCGCCCGAAGCTGCCACCGGCGAACAACTGGTTGATCTTCACCCGTTCCGCCGCCACGCCGACGATTTCTGCAACGGCGCCCTGGTCGACGGTATGAAACTGCTCGCCGTTCCACACCTCGCAGCCATCGGCGTTGAAGTTGACGACGCAATTCATCGGCTCCATTGCCGCGTGCGCGAGAAAAGGAAACTCGAACGACGCCTCGAGCGTTTTGGCCGCGCCGGCAAGGGCCTTGGCCGCATCGCCGTCGTTGCGTGCCACTGCCCCTGGCGTGGCCGCCAGCAACTTGTAGTCGGCCATGATGTCGGAAGAGGATCGCTTGAACGCGCCCGACTCGTCCCACTCGATTTTCAACGCGTCGCGTCCTTTTTTTGCCTGCCAGAAGCTCACCGCGAGCACCGCGACGCCATTCGGAACTTCGACGATATATCTGACGCCCTGGACTTTTTGCGCCGCGTTGGCATCGAACGATGCGACGCGGGCGCCGAAGCGCGGCGGATGGGCGACCACGGCGGTGAGCAGGCCCTCGAACTGAACATCCTGGGTAAAGCGCGCGGTGCCGTTTGATTTGGCGCGCGAGTCGGTGCGCGGCACGCGCTTGCCGATGTAGACGAAATCCTTCGCGTCCTTCAACTTGACGTCGGCGGGCACCGGCTCCTTCGCTGCCGCCGCGGCCAACTCGCCGAACGTCGCCTTCTTTCCGGACGAATGCGTCACCATGCCATTGGCAACGCGGATCGAATCCGGCGCCACGTTCCAGCGTTTCGCCGCCGCGGCAACCAGCATTGCCCGCGCGGCGGCCCCGGCTTTGCGCAATTGCTCGTACGAGTTCGCCATCGCTGTCGAGCCGCCCGTACCTTGAGCCGGTCCCCAGAGCAGATTGTTGTAGCGCGAGGCGTCGGCGGGCGCCGCTTCGACCCGTATCTGGGTCCAGGCTGCGTCCATTTCCTCGGCCACGAGCGTGGGCAGACCGGTAAAGGTTCCCTGGCCCATTTCGAGATGTTTGACGAGAACGGTAACGGTATTGTCGGCCCCGACTCGAACGAACGCGTTGGGCTCCAACGCGCCGGCGGCCGCCTGCGACGTGCGGCCCGCAGCCACGCCCGGGCCGGCCATCTGCGCCAGCGACCGGCCGGGAAGATAGACGGCCAGCGTAAAGCCCGCCGCGGCGGAGGCCGAGCTCTTGAGAAATCGACGCCGCCGGGCGTCTGGGGGCAAAAAATCCACTATGGCCTGGACTCCATGGGATCGCGATAGCCCGTACTCACGCCAGCGCCTTCGCCGCTTCGTGTATGGCCGCGCGAATGCGCACATAGGTCGCGCATCGGCACACGTTTCCGGCCATCGACGCATCGATATCGGCGTCGCTGGGCCTCTTGATCTTGGCCAGCAGCGCGGAGGCCGACATCACCTGTCCGGATTGACAGTAGCCGCATTGAGGAACGTCGAGTTTTTCCCACGCCGCCTGCACCGCTTTTCCTTCCTTTGTTTTGAGTCCCTCGATGGTCGTCACCTCCACGCCAGACTTCATCGCAGAGATCGGGAGCGTGCAGGAGCGCGTCGCGACACCGTCGACGAGCACCGTGCACGCGCCGCACAGCGCCATGCCACAGCCGTACTTGGTGCCGACCAGATGCAGATGGTCACGAAGCATCCAGAGCAGCGGCGTGTCGCCCGGAAGGTCGACGGTATATCGCTGATTGTTGACCGACAGCACGGCCATGATTGCTCTCGTAAATGCGGATTCGACGTATGCGGATATAGCAGCGCGGCATCGTGCAAAGATGCAACTCGAAAACGCCGGGCGCGCGAGCCCGGAGTGCGCCCGAAGTAACGTCCCGTAAATGTACTCCTATCATAGGTGATTTGGGGGGTCGAGGAAACACCGGATACGGCTTCGGCGGCCGGTCTCCACGTAGCGCACGGCGTATAATCGTGAGGATCGAAGCTGTGTCCGGATCGACTCCATGGAAGCCGAGCGTGTTAACCAGATCGCCAATCTGCTGTCCGACCTTCAGCAGCGTGCGGCCGATCTGCGGAGGTATCTTTGACTTCGATACGAGGTCGAATCGCCTCGCCGCGGTCGAGCGCGAGCTCGAGAATCCCAAGATCTGGGAGGATCAAAAGCGGGCACAGGAGCTCGGCAAGGAAAAAAAACAGCTCGACGGCGTCGTCGGCACGCTGATCGAGCTGGACGGCCGACTCAAGGACAGCACCGAGCTGTTCGAGCTGGCTCGAGGCGAGGAAGACGACGCCACGCTCGACGCGGTCGCGGCTGACGCGGCGGCACTGCAGCGCACGGTCGGCGATCTGGAGTTTCGTCGGATGTTTCACGACCCGATGGATCCCAACCCGTGCTTCATCGACATTCAGGCGGGAAGCGGCGGCACCGAGGCCCAGGACTGGGCGTCGATGCTGCTGCGCATGTACATTCGTTACTGTGAGCGCAAAGGCTACCAGGTGGACGTCCTGGAGGAGTCGGCAGGCGAAGTCGCCGGCATCAAGAGCGCCACCATCAAAGTCACCGGCGACTATGCGTATGGCTACCTGCGCACGGAGACCGGCGTGCACCGCCTGGTGCGGAAAAGCCCGTTCGATTCGAACGCCCGCCGCCACACCTCGTTCGCAAGCGTCTTTGTCTATCCCGAGGTCGACGACACCATCGACGTTGACATCAATCCCGCCGATTTGCGCATCGACACCTTCAGGGCCTCAGGCGCGGGTGGCCAGCACATCAACAAAACCGACTCCGCGGTGCGCATAACGCACCTCCCGACCAATATCGTCGTGCAATGCCAGAACGACCGATCGCAGCACCGCAATCGCGCCGAGGCGATGGCCATGCTCAAGTCGCGGCTCTACGATCTCGAATTGCGCAAGCGCCAGGCCGAGCAGCAAAAGCTGGAAGACGCCAAGACCGATATCGGCTGGGGACATCAGATCCGCTCGTACGTCCTCGATCAATCGCGCATCAAGGATTTGCGAACCAACTACGAGGTTGGCAACACGCAGGCCGTCCTCGACGGCGGCCTCGACGACTTCATCGCCGCGAGCCTCAAGCAGGGAGTGTAGTGGTGTCGAAGGACGACCAAAAGAAAGGGCCACCGAAGGGTCCTGAGCCGACGCTGGATGACAATCAGATCATCGCCGAGCGACGCGGCAAGTTGAAGGCGTTGCGCGCGAAAGGGAACGCGTACCCGAACGATTTCCGCCGTGATGCGCTTGCCGCGGAGCTGCGCGAGGCGCATGGCGCAAAGACTGCCGAGGAGCTCGAGTCGACGCCGACCAGCGTCGCCGTGGCGGGGCGCATCCTGCTCAAGCGAGTGATGGGCAAGGCGAGCTTTGCGACGCTTCAGGACATGAGCGGCCGCATTCAACT
>DATNNK010000393.1:0-7255 GCA_035601875.1 Casimicrobiaceae bacterium
TTGTCCTGCTCGATAAGCCGCTTGGTGAAGGTGCGCGCCTTGTCGGCATCGCCACTGTCGTCGTACACGATGAGCTGCAGCTTGTGCCCTGCGACGCCGCCGCTCGCGTTGATGCGCTCGATGTACATCTCGAGCGTCTTCTGTTCCGGATCTCCCAGAAACGCGGCGGGCCCGGTCACGGACAGAAAGGCGCCGATCCGGATCGGCTCCTGAGCACTCGCGATCCCTAAGCAGGCGAATGCGCCCGCGAAAATAATCCCAGCCGTCAGCGCTCGTGCACGAGCGTTCTCGTTCTTGATGAATCCCATGACGGTCTCCTCCGGCAGCTGTTTCGGCAATGCGGCCATGCAGCCCGTGAGGACTGCTGCCGCTTCAGGTTCACAAGTTTCGTCCGGTGCTCGCCACGCGCCGACCAAAAGGAGATAGAATTCACGCTTAAGGTCTATTCTGGTACCGGAATGCGCTTATTGGATTGATCTACATCACGCTTTGCCCTTATTGAGAGCCATGTGAAGACGAAATCAGTGCCACGCAGACCGGCCGACAGAGCGACCCTTGCCCGCGCCCGAGGTCCGCACGCGCCCTCGGATCCGGTCTCGATCCGGCGTGTGCGGCACGGGGATCTCGACCAGATCATCGCGATCGACGCGACCGTTACCGGTCTGGAGAAACGAAACTACTGGAAGTCCGTCTATCGGCGCTATGGCGCCGCCGGACCGGCGGAGCGGCAGTTTCTGGTGGCCGGTGCAAAGGGGCGCGTCGTCGGCTTCATCATTGGCGAAGTGCGCGACTGGGAGTTCGGCTCGGCGCCTTGCGGCTGGGTCTTCGGGATCAACGTCGAGCCCGGTTCCCGTCTGGCCGGTATCGGTGCGCGGCTGCTGGAAGCGATTTGCGCAAGCTTCAGGCGCGCAGGCGTCAGGAAAGTGCGGACAATGCTTTCTCGCGACAACAAGCTGATCCTGTCGTTTTTTCGAAGCCAGGGCATGATGGCAGGCCCGTTCATTCCCCTGGAGATGGATCTTGACGCCTGACTTCAGCCGATCGACGGGCACGGTGGGTACCCTATGAGACTGCAAAAGAACAGCTCCCTCGCGCTCTACAGCGTGCTCGAGTTCGCGGCCGATCCGACGCGCCATATTTCGGCAGCCGAGATCGCGGACAAGTACGGCGTGTCTTCTCACCATTTGGCCAAGGTGCTCTCCGGGCTCGCGCGCGCCGGCATCGTAGAATCGGTGCGTGGGGTTGGCGGTGGCTACCGTTTCGTCGGAAACGTGCGCCGGCTCACGCTAATGGACGTGATCCAGACGTTCGAGCAACCCGGCTTGCCTGAGGGCGGCCGACGCGAACCCGGAGAACTGACGCCCGTAGGGAAGGCCTTGGGTACGGTATTGTCCGAAATCGACGAAATCGCCAAGGCAACCCTCAGCTCGATCACACTCACCACGATGCTGCGGCTGATGGAACGTCAACAGCGCGGCGCCGCGGAACCCGTGGCGCGGCGCAAGAACAATAGCGCCCCGGCCCGGGCATAATCGTCGGACTCACGAATCGAGTGTCCCCGCCACCGACTACGGTTGGTGAGCGCGCCGCCACGCAAGGCCCGACCGGTTTCGTTTCCCGTCAGAACTTGCGGTGACTACCGGCCCATACCACCGGCTGGGGTCCCGGGTTCACACGCTGCGCGACGGCCTGTCGACCGTGTTGACGGCCTTCGGGATCATCGATAGCATCGGCGATCGCGGCGCGTAATGCTTCCGGCGTGCCGGCGAGCCCGCCGCAATCTCCGTTGCGACAAACATTCAGGATGCGGCGGAATTTCTCGCGGCCGCTGTCGTGAGTGTCACCGTAGCCCTTAAGCAGGCGCGGCAGCCGTGCGACCTCCAGCGCCACTTCAAAGCTGACGTTCCTTTCCAGCGCAAGCGTTTTTTCCAGGACAGCGAGCCAGTCGTCGATCGCCGCCTGCTCCTCCGCGAAGCGCAGCGAGTACGGACGCAGCGGCCGCAGCGCGGCCGCCGACCTGAGGGCGATGGCGCCGAAAACTGACGAAGCCTGAAGCGTTACGCCCTTGCCGCGATGCCGTTGCCGATCTTTGGCGGGTGCCCACCGCTCAAGCCACGCACCGATTGCGTGCGGCAGGACGGCAGCTATCTCGTAGATGCTTGGCTTGAAGAGATCGTATACGCGCACGACGTCACCGTGACGCGCCTGCACTTCGCCGCGGATGCGAGCGAGGCGCGAAGCGCGACCTTTAAGCGACGCGACGCGAATCACGTCTTCGTAGCACATCCACAGCGCGAGATGGCGCGCCGCCTCACGCGCGACTTCGTAGTTGGTTTCCGTCGCACAAGCCAGAGCTTCGGCTCGGACGATGCGTTCGACGCGCCCGAGATAGCGCTGTGCATAGCCGACGTCCTGATATGCGATCGCGCGCACGGCGCCGAGAAGCACGAACTCCATGACTCGCACGGGCAGCGTCGCGATTCGGTCAACGAGCACACCCGGCAATGCGGTATCGGCGGCTGGAAGGTCGGCGTCCGCTTGATCTCCGCCGAGCACTTCGGTGCCCGCCCGTGTGGCGTGTTGGTACGCAGTATCGAACGCGGCAAGGCTTACGTCGACGCTTTTGCCGGAGGCACGAATCGCGCTCTCGCAGGCGTCGCGGGGGAGTGGAAGGGCGCCGCTCCCCGCGAGCGCGCCGAACAGGACCGCACTGATCGCGGCACCATGCTGCGAGCGCACCGCCTCCATGTCGAATAGCACGGCATGACGTGCCAGCGTGCGTACCGCATCGACGACGCGCGCGGAGTCGAAGCGACCGTCGCCGGCACGCATCTTCTCGATCGTCGTAAAGACCCGATGCGTAGAGGCAATGACTGTCGTGCGCGTCGGCGTAATCATCCCGCGTTCGAGCATCCGCGCAGCCTCCAGCAACTCGGCGCAGACCACAACGTCGACGCGGCCCGGCAGTGGCGTCAGCGCCAGCACCGGCGGTATCGCGTCGGGCTCCGAAGGCGGCGCGAGTTCGAGGTAGTAGGTCGTGCCGCCGGTACGCTGCGAAACGCCGGGCGTCGATGTCGCCTGCACGGTGAGTCCTTGGGTCCGCGCGGCGTGGCCGATCCAATCGGTTAACACGCCGCCGCCCTGTCCGCCCAGGGCGGCAATCAGCAGCGCTAGAGGTTCGCGGCGCCCGGGCTGAATGGCGGTTTTCGGCGGGGAACTCATGCAGGCAACAGCGCCCGTGTCGCCCATGACCGCACCCGGGCCATAAAGCGTTCCCAGGCGGACGCGTCCGTGACGATTTCGATCCGATAGAACGACGGGCACAGTGCCGCGGCCTGTGCAACCTCGCCGCACAGCCCGCAACCCACGCAACCGGAATCGACGGTGGTGACCGGGTCCGTCCGCAAAGGATCGGTCGGAGTCTTGAGCGTTAGCGACGGACAGCCGGAGAGGCGAATACAGGCATGGTCGCCGGTGCACACCTCCTCGTCGATGCCGTAGCGGACCCGCAGCACGCGCTCGCCGGCGGAACGGCTGCGCGCAACGTACGGCTGCAGCCGCCGCTGCCGCTCGAGCTGGCACTCGCCCTCGGCGACGATGACCTTCAATCCGGGCTCCCTGGTCGTGAACGCCGCGGAAAGCGTCGCTTTCATCGCCGACACGTCGTAGCTGTGCACCGTGCGCAGCCATTTCACGCCGATGCTTCGCAATACATCCTCGATCGTGGTGTCGCTTGCGGTCGTACTTTCGCCGCCGGCATGGTCGCGGCGCGCTGCGGCGGGCGTCGAGATGAGCTCCTGCGTTCCCGTCGCCGACGTGTAACCATTCTTGAAGATAAGCAGCACCGAATCGGAGCCATTCTTCAGCGCGGATGCGACCCCGGAAAGAAGCCCGTTGTGCCAGAACCCGCCGTCACCCACGATGGCGAGCGGCCGCTTCTCGCTGATCGGGCCGACGCCCGCGGCACTGGCGAGCCCCATGCCGTACCCTAGGATCGAATTGCCGGTGAAGAACGGTTCGAACATCGCGAAAGAATGGCATCCGATGTCCGCCGCGACATGACGCGCGCCCAACTCGCGTTCGACGAGCGTGAGCGCGCTGAACACCGGCCGCTCGGGGCAACCGATGCAAAACCCGGGCGGCCGGGCCGGCACCGGTGCCGCCAGTAACGCCGTTGCACGGAGGCGAACTGCGTCGACTTCCTCGCGCCACGCAACGGCGGCTGCCGTGGAGAGCGACGGGAGGAATTCGGCGGCGAATCGTTCGAGCCCGCGCAGGATCATCTCGGCGCTGCATTCTCCGGCGTTGGCCATGGTGGCCTTGCCGCGTATCGCGCAAGCGCTTGCATCGCGTCCGAGCACTGCGGCAAGCTCGAACTCGATGAACTCGGGGTGTCCCTCTTCGAGCACCAGCACGGCGCGCTTGTTCGCGCAGAACGCTGCCAGTTGATCAGCAACCAGCGGATACGTTGCGTTGAGCACCAGGGTCGGGAGCCGGCTCGCGCCACGGTCGTCGAGCATGCCCGCCGTTGCGAGCGCGCACATCAGATTGTTGAAAAGGCCACCTTGAACGATGAGACCCACATCGCTCGCATCGCCCTCGAATATTTCGTTGATGCCGTGTTCGACGATGTAGCGGCGCGCAGCCGGCAGCCGCGCTTCGACCTTGAGTCGCTCGTGTGCGAACGTGAACGGCGGATGCGACATGCGGGCGGGGTTGTGCGGCGCCGGTGTCGAAGTGAGATGCCGGGTCGATAGCGCAGGCTCGACGTTGTCTTTGCACACGAAGCTCCCCTGCAGATGGCAAGCGCGGATGCGCAACTGGAGCATGACCGGCGTCGATGATGCTTCGGACAGCGGGAACGCGTGCTCGACCATGCGCACGATGTGCGGAAGGTCCGGCCGCGGGTCGAGCAGGCAGAGCGACGATTTCATCGCAAATGCGTGGGTGCGCTCCTGCACGACACTGGACCCCTCGCCGTAATCCTCGCCAACGACGATCAGCGCCCCGCCCAGCACACCGGGGGACGCGAGATTCGACAGCGCGTCCGACGCCACGTTGGTGCCGACGATAGACTTCCACGTGACCGCCCCGCGAATCGGGTAATTGACCGATGCCGCGAGCATCGCGCAGGCGGCAGCCTCGTTGGTGCACGCTTCGACATGCACGCCGAGGGTGTCGAGGTAGTCGTGTGCCTGCACCATCACATCGAGCAGTTGCGACACCGGCGAACCTTGGTAGCCTCCGACGTAGCCGACGCCAGACTGCAACAATGCCTTGGTCACGGCGAGAATGGCCTCGCCGTGAAAAACGTGCCCATCGCCTTGCTTGAGCAACTCGACTTCGCGGGCGAACGATCGCTCCATAATCTCCTCCCCGCCTCTTGCCCTACGGCCCGAGCGGATCGCTCTATTCTGAGCTGAACACGACGCCGACTCGTTGACCCAGATCAAGTGGACGCCGAAGGACGCGGCGGTGGCGCTGTGACGAGCCACCGGCTCGAAGATTCGGCAGCAAGCTCGGCGTCGACCCTGATCGGGGCGGCCGCGGCATCGCGAGTTCGTTGATACGGATCAATGCCGTCAGGAGCACCATGCCGCACAGTAGGCGGAACGCGTGCCGGCTTCTACGGGAGAGGCGTCACCACAAGTTGCATGCTTGCAGACGGCGTCTGGATCTGTGCTGCGATCCAAAGCGACCAAACGGGGAGCGAAGAATATGCAGTTGGCGGGCAGGACCGCGATTGTCACCGGTGCGGCGCAGGGTATCGGCGCGGCCGTCGCCCGTGCATTCGCCGACAGCGGTGCCCGCGTGTGTGTGGTCGATCTCAATCTCGAGCGGGCGGAGGGGCTTGCAGACACACTGCGCGCGGGCGGCGCCGAGGCGATCGGCATCGGTTGCGATGTGTCTCGCCGCGATCAAGTCGACGCGATGGTCGCCGCGACCCACCAACACTTCGGCCGAGTCGACATCCTGATTAACAATGCCGGCATCACGCGTCCGGCACTGCTGCACAAGATGACGGAGGCACAATGGGACGAGGTCATGGCGGTGCACCTGAAGGGGAGCTTCAACTGTTTGCAGGCGGTGGTGCCGGGAATGATGGAACGGCGCTATGGCCGCATCGTTAACGTGACTTCGACTGCGGGCCTTCTGGGGACGATCGGCCAGATCAATTACAGCGCCGCCAAGGCGGGGGTCGTCGGGCTGACGATGTCCGCCGCGAAAGAATTGGCGAAGTACGGCATTGTCGTGAATGCGATCGCGCCCGGCGCGGCGACGCCGATGACCGAGACGATTCGCACCGACGCGCGCTTCAAGCAAAAATACCTGGAGCGCATCCCGATCGGCCGCTGGGCGGAGCCCGAGGAGATCGCTCCGGTTTTCGTCTTCTTCGCCTCGGACGCGGCCAGCTACGTCACGGGGCAGGTGCTCGCTGCCGACGGCGGTATGACGATCCGCTAACGCCGACACACCGCTCCCAATCACCCCAAGGCATACGATGAACAAATCCGCCGCGCCACCGCACTTCCGCTGGGACGACCCGCTGCTTCTGGACGAGCAACTTACGGACGAGGAACGTCTCGTCCGCGACTCGACCCGCGCCTATTGCGAAGAGAAGCTGTTGCCGCGCATCGTCGACGCCAATCGCCACGAACGCTTTGATCGCGAGATCCTGAACGAAATGGGTGCGATGGGCTTGCTCGGAGCGACGCTGGACGGCTACGGTTGTGCCGGCGTGAATCACGTCTGCTACGGACTCATTGCGCGCGAGGTGGAGCGCGTCGACTCCGGCTACCGTTCGGCGATGAGCGTACAGTCGAGCCTTGTCATGTACCCGATCCACGCGTACGGGACCGAGACGCAGCGACAGAAGTACCTGCCGCAGCTTGCGACCGGCGAGCGCGTCGGTTGCTTCGGCCTGACCGAGCCGAATCACGGGTCCGACCCGGGGAGCATGCAGACGCGCGCACGCAAAGTCGCCGACGGGTATGTGCTGCACGGCTCGAAAATGTGGATCACCAACTCGCCGATCGCCGATCTGTTCGTCGTCTGGGCGAAGGACGATGACGGCGACATCCGCGGGTTTCTCCTCGAGAAAGGGATGAAGGGGCTGTCGGCGCCGAAGATCGAAGGCAAGTTCAGCCTGCGGGCGTCGGTCACGGGTGAGATTGTCATGGATGACGTTTTCGTTCCCGACGAAAATCTGTTGCCGAACGTCAAAGGGCTTAAAGGTCCGTTCGGCTGCCTCAGC
>DATNNK010000394.1:0-2094 GCA_035601875.1 Casimicrobiaceae bacterium
CCGGAGACGTTCCGAACACGACGTTGCCGCCCGAGTACTCGTGTCCGACCGGCGTCACCTCGCTCGATTCACCGCCGAGGATATTGAGCACGCAGACGCGATCCTGGCGCGTCGCGATCTGCGCGAGCGAGCTGATGCCCACGTAATACTTGAAATCACCCACGCCTTGCCTGTACACGTCGATCTCCCCTGGGCGGTCAGCCGGTGCGCGCCGGTTGCACAATCTTGAGCTTGGACGCCAGTTGTTCGCGGCCGCCCGCCTTCATCCACTCGTTTACTTTGCGCGCGTAGCCGACCACTTCGCTCATGTCGGAATCGAAGCCGAAGATGCGGTACGGCAGGGCAAGCGCTTCCATGGTGTCGCGCATGACGCTCATGCCGCGTACGAGGTTCGGTCCGCCGCGGCCGATGACGACGTAAACGGGAGTGGGCCCGCGCTGGCTGAAGTGCTCGCGCAGCGCATCCGCCATCGCGCGAAATGTCTCGAAGATGTCGGTGTTGTTGGATTTGCCTCCGATGATGAACAGCACGTTGGCCTGCCCGAGCCAGTGCTTGAAGCAGATGCGCGCGACCTCCTTCATCTTTTCGTAGGGTGGATTGCCGCCGAAGTCGGAGGAAATGATCGCGTCGTCGCCGAGCATCTCGGTCACCAGCGAATTGGCGCCGCCGCCGAACGTCGGCGCGAGGATCGTGCCCTAAGCGTTGATGACGTAGACGTCGCTTTGGCCCTGGTAGGTGCGAAGCTGATTGATTTCCTGCTCGAAGTCGGAATAGTCGACCGCAAACAGGTGCGCCGGCAGATCCAGCCGCTGCCAGCGCGGATCGTCGCGGTCGAAGCCGCATTTGAAATCGCAGGCGACCGGCGTAAGCCGCCCTTGCCGGTCCGGACGCATGCGGATGGGATTGAGCTCTAGCGTAGTCATGCCGAAGTTGTGATAGAGCTCCCAGAGCTTGGGCAGTTGCTGCACCAGCGGTGAGATGAGCTCCTTGGGCGCGTTGAGCTCGGACAGCGCATTCGCCACGACGAACGCCTTGAGGCCGGTGAGCGGATCGAATGGAACGTTGGCGACCAGGCTCTTGTCGAGCTCCTCGATGTCCATGCCGCCGTGATGCGTCAGCGTCATGGTCGGTGCGCGATAGCGCGTCGAGTCGGTGATCGCGAAATAGACTTCGTGCTCGGCGGGGACCGCGCCTTCGAAAGTAACCCCATTGGCCTTGGCGGTCTGGTTGCCGTGGTGATGCTCGACGAAATAGAGGCGTTCTTTTTCCTTGAGCGCGGTCTTCAAGTCCTTCGCCCGTCCGAGCAACCCTGCCTTGCCCTTCTTGCCGACGCCGCCCTTGAAAACCGGCTTGACGAACACCGAGCCATGGCGCTCGATCAGCGCCTTGATCTCCGCTTCGCTCGCATCGGGACCCAGAACTTCGGCGGCCGGAAAACCGGCGAATTGCAGCAGCTTCGCACCGTAAAGCATGCCTGTGACTTGCATCCTGTTCCTCTAATGTCCTCGGACGACTCTCAATATACAAAAAAGGTGCCGACGAATTCCGTCTTCGGCACTGAAGGTCTCCATAGGCTTGGAAGAGGAGAGGCCCAGGGAAACCGGGGTGAACTTGTTTTGCTGCTTACCTCATGTTGGCTATCGACGCTACGGCGGTCAAGGCGCACCGCTGCCCGCAAAAATCCACAGATCGTCGGGCGGAAGCTCGATAAAGGATTCGCTGCCGCCGGTGGGGAGATTGCCGTAGCAGCGAAGGCGCAGCGCGCCGAGCTTGAACAGTTGTTCCTTGCGGTCGCCGAGGAACATGCCGGTGACCACTTCGGTGCGCAGCCGGTTGTCGCCGTCACCGTCGGCGATCCGGGTCCGCTCGAGACGGATGATGCCGGTAGCTACGTCGCCGATCTTGAGCGCGCCGCGGGCGGCGCCCCACAGCTGCCAGCCCTCGCCTTCGAGCAGGGCACGGCCGTCGACCACCTGGGTCACCTTCCCCGGCAGGTGATTGTTGCTGCCCATGAACTCCGCCGTGAACTGGGTCTGCGGCCGGTTGTACATGTCCTCCGGCGTACCCTGCTGCTCGATCTTGCCGAAGTTGAGC
>DATNNK010000395.1:0-3022 GCA_035601875.1 Casimicrobiaceae bacterium
ACGCCGACGATTTTGTCGATCTTGCCCGGCAGCTGGAACGTCAGGCGCGCTAAAATTGCGCACCTCTCTTTTTTCGAAGCTTCAGGAGTAAGGCTCATGATTCATTGCGTGCTGCACGATCCTCAGGATTCGGTCGCGGTCATTGTCGTCGAAGGCATCAAGGCCGGCCAGACCTTGACCGGACTGATTCTCGACGAAGACCGCACCATTAGCTTGCCGTGCACCCAGGACATCCCGCTCGGGCACAAGGTGGCGCTGAAGGACATGAATGTCGGCGATACGGTCATCAAATATGGTGTGGACATCGGCAAAGTCGTAGCGCCGATCAAGACCGGACAGCACGCCCACGTTCACAACATCAAGACCAAGCGCTGGTAAGCTCTCGGCCAAGCGGCGT
Source organism: Casimicrobiaceae bacterium (assembly GCA_035601875.1). Classification (GTDB taxonomy): domain Bacteria; phylum Pseudomonadota; class Gammaproteobacteria; order Burkholderiales; family Casimicrobiaceae; genus PALSA-1003. Next base: position 398 of record DATNNK010000395.1, read on the forward strand.
AACGCCGAGAGGTGCCGCTGCCGAACCGCAAGTCGCGCACGACAGCGTCGATTTCCATCTTCGCATTTTTTGGAGTTTGAGCACCATGCAGAACAGTTTTTGGGGTTACCGGCGAGAGAACGGTCGCGTCGGCGTTCGCAACCACGTCATCATCCTTCCCGTGGACGATTTGTCCAATTCGGCAGCCGAAGCGGTGGCCCACAACATCAAGGGCACGATGGCCATTCCGCACCCGTACGGTCGATTGCAATTCGGCGCCGACCTCGATCTGCACTTCAGGACGCTGATCGGCGCCGGAAGCAATCCGAACGTCGCGGCGGTCGTCGTCATCGGCATCGAGGAAGGCTGGACCAAGAAGGTCGTCGACGGCATCGCCGCGACGGGCAAGCCGGTCAGCGGCTTCGGCATCGAGCTGCACGGAGACCACGATACCATCATGCGCGCGTCCAAGGCCGCCCGGGAATATCTGCAATTGGCGAGTGAAGCGCAGCGCGACGAATGCGCGCTGAATGAGCTGTGGGTCTCGACCAAGTGCGGCGAATCGGATACGACGTCGGGTTGCGGCGCCAATCCGACCGTGGGCGATGCGTTCGACAAGCTCTACGCGGCGGGCTGCACGCTCGTTTTCGGCGAGACGACCGAGCTCACCGGCGGCGAGCACATCGTCGCCGCACGCTGCCGCGACGACAAGGTGCGCGCCGACTTCCAGCGCGTCTTCGATCGCTATCAGGAGGTCATCAACCGCCACAAGACGACCGACCTCTCGGATTCGCAGCCGACCAAAGGCAATATCGCGGGAGGTCTGACCACGATCGAGGAAAAGGCGCTCGGTAACATCCAGAAGATCGGCAGGAAATGCGTGGTGGACGGCGTGATCGACAAAGCCGAGATGCCCACGGGGCCGGGACTGTGGTTCATGGACAGCTCGTCGGCCGCGGCGGAGATGACCACGCTGTGCGCGGCCTCCGGCTTCGTTGTCCATTTCTTTCCGACCGGCCAGGGCAATGTCATCGGCAATCCGATACTGCCGGTGATCAAGATCTCCGCCAATCCGCGCACGGTGCGCACGATGAGCGAGCACATCGACGTCGATACCTCGGGACTCCTGCAGCGCGAAATCACCATGGATCAGGCGGGCGACAAGCTCATCGACATGATGTTCCGCACCGTCAACGGACGCCTCACCGCCGCGGAAGCGCTCGGCCACCGCGAATTCGTGATGACGCGTCTCTACGAAAGTGCCTGAAGCGTTTTTCGCTGCTATGCCTTTCGGGTTCGCGCCATTTACGCTCATAGTCGCGATAGGTATCGCTTTCGTCACCGGAGATCAAACATGAACATGGCCGTTCTCGCGCGACGCGCCTGCGCGCTGCTCGCGGCGACGCTCATCGTGTTGCCAGCAATCGCATGGGCCGGGCTCTCCGAGATCAAGGTTGCCAAACAGTACGGCATTAGCTACCTGCCGCTGATGCTGATGGAAGACGGCAAGCTGATCGAGAAGCACGCCAAGGCCGCCGGCGTCGACGTCACCGTGACTTGGGCGACGTTTGCCGGCGGCAACGTCATGAACGACGCACTGTTGTCGGACAGCCTGCAGTTCGCGTCGGGCGGTGTCGGGCCGCTGATCATCCTGTGGTCGCGCACTCGCGGCAACCTCGACGTCCGCGCTGTGGGCTCGCTGAATTCGATGCCGCTTTATCTGGTCTCGCGCAATCCGAATGTGAAAACGATCAAGGACTTGAGCGACAAGGACCGCATCGGCATGCCGGCCGTCAAGATCTCGGTCCAGGCGCTCGCCCTGCAGATGGCGGCCGAGCAAGCGTTCGGGCCGGGGCAGCAGAACCGGCTCGACTCTCTTACCGTTTCCATGGCGCACCCGGACGCGATGCAGGCGCTGCTCTCGGGACAATCCGAGATCAATGCACATTTCGGCTCGCCGCCGTTCCAGTATCAGGAGCTCGCCAAGCCCGGCATGCACATGGTGCTCAACAACTACGACGTGATGGGCGGCGCCGTGACTTTCAATCTCGTATGGACTACCGAAAAGTTCCGCTCCGCCAATCCGAAGCTCTATGACGCGTTCGTCAAGGCACTCGACGAGGCGCAGGCCATTATCAATCGTGACAAACGCGCGGCAGCCGAAGCGTACATCCGCATATCCAAGGACAAGGACACGGTCGACAATATCGCGCGCATGATGAACGACCCCCAGATTGTCTACACGACGACGCCGCAGAACGTGATGAAGTACGCCGATTTCATGGCCAAGACCGGCGCGATCAAGGTCAAGCCCGAGTCGTGGAAGGATCTGTTCTTCCCCAACGTGCATGGCCTGCCCGGGAGCTGACGCCTCGATGAGCACGCCGGCGGCAGCAACCTGCGACATCGAGGTCGACCTCGCGGCGATCCGCAGCGCGCATGCACGCATCGCACCGCACATCCACCGTACGCCGGTGCTCTCCAGTGGTTCGCTGGACGATGCGGCAGGGGCCAAGCTTTTCTTCAAGTGCGAGAATCTGCAGAGAGTGGCCGCGTTCAAGGCGCGTGGCGCGTGCAACGCGGTGCTTTCGCTTTCGGCGGAGGAGGCGAAGCGTGGCGTGGTCACGCACTCCTCCGGCAACCACG
>DATNNK010000396.1:0-2197 GCA_035601875.1 Casimicrobiaceae bacterium
TATAACGCGTACCGCTACGAGAACGTTCTGGTGCAACCCTGGGTGCAGGGCTTCAAGCACACCGTTTACGAACAGCATCCCTGGCGGTATTACGACATCGACGTCAAGCGGCGCAACGCCGCGGGCAAATAGACGGCGGACAATGATGATGTCGCTGCCATGGCGTGCGTGCTGCGGCGTTGTGGTCGCGGCGATCTTCGCGGCGATTTTTCCTGCGATTTCGGCCGGGGCGGTAGACCTGTCGAAGACGCTGCGCACCGCCTACGTCGCGGCCGAGACCGGGTTCGATCCGGCGGCTTCGAGCGACCTCTATTCGGATAGCGTGCAGCGGGCGATTTTCGATACGCTCTACGGCTTCGATTACCTCGCGCGGCCTTACCGGCGCACGATGCGCACCGCGGCGGCGATGCCGGAAGTGACCGACGAGGGCCGGACGTGGACCATGCGCGTGAAGCCCGGCATTTATTTCGCCGACGATCCGGTATTCAAGGGCAAGAAGCGCGAGCTCGTCGCCGCCGACTACGTCTATTCGTGGAAGCGCTTGCTCGACCCGAAGGTACGCTCGCCGTTCGCCTGGTATTTGCAGGGCAAGATCGTCGGCGCCGAGCGGGTACTCGAGGCGGCGAAAGACAGCGGCCGTTTCGATTACGACGCGCCCATCGAAGGATTGATGGCGCTCGACCGCTACACCTTGCGGCTGAAGCTCAAGGACCCGGACTACATCATGGCGGGCTACATGACGCAGTCGCCGATGGCCGCGGTTGCGCGCGAGGTCATCGAAGCGCATGCGGATGCGAGCGGCTGGGCGATGGCCAATCCCGTTGGCACCGGCCCGTACCTGCTCAAATCGTGGCGGCGCGGCGCGCAGATCGTGCTCGAGGCGAACGCCAACTACCGCGATGAAGTTTTTCCCGATAGCAACGATCCGGCGGACAAGGAGCTGGTCGCGAAGATGCGCGGCAAGAAACTGCCAATTATCGGGCGGATCGAGATTTCGATCATCGAGGAATCCAATCCGCGGCTCCTGGGTTTCAACAGTGGCGCGCTCGATTACGTCAACGTTCCGTCCGATCTTTCCGACCACGTGCTCGATTCGGCGGGATGGCTCAAGCCCGAGTATGTCGATCGCGGCACGGTGCTGGCGCGCATCACGCAGCCCGCGCTCCAGTACGCGTACTTCAACATGGAAGACCCGGTGCTCGGCGGATATACCAAAGACCGTATCGCGTTGCGGCGCGCGATCGCGATCGGGTTCAATACGCAGGCGCTCATTCGAGTCGTCTACCAGGGCCAGGCGATCCCTGCGACGCAGCCGATTCCACCGAATCTTCCCGGACACGATGACAGCTGGAACATTGGCGTCAAATACGACCCGCAGGCGGCCAACGCGCTGCTGGACAAGTTTGGCTACGCCGAACGCGACAGCGAGGGCTTTCGCAAGCAGCCGAACGGTGCGCCGCTCATGCTGACCATGGCATCGGCGACCTCAGCACGCGATCGCGAGTTCGACGAGGTGTGGCAGAAGAGCCTGAAGGCGATCGGCATTCGGGTCGAGTTTCTGAAACAGAAGTGGCCGGACCTGATTCAGATGGGCAAGCACGGCAAGCTGCAGATGTGGCGCGTCGGTTGGATCACCGCCTACGGCGAGGGCGACGCGTTTGCGCAGTTGCTGTACGGCAAGAACATTGAACAAACCAACTACGCGCGTTTCGCGCTGCCAGAGTACGACGATCTCTATCGCGCGTCGCGGCGCCTGCCGGACGGTCCCGAGCGCAACAAGATCTATCGCCGGATGTCGGAGCTGGTCGCGGCATACAGCCCGTGGTGGCTCGGGGTATACACCATCGAGAACACGCTGCTGCAACCATGGGTGCAGGGCTACAAGAAGCACGCCTACTGGGAGCATCCGTGGAAGTACCTCGACGTCGACTCGGCGCGGCAGCGGACCGGCAAATAGTTCCGTCCCTGCAATGTTTGCCGCATCGAGTGGCATAAATGCGACAAGCGGATGGCTGAGCAAGCCCAATGGCACCCGAGCGCCTTGCGCGACAGCGCTGCGCTCGCGTACACTTCAGCCGTCTTTGATCACACTCCAGGGAATGTGCCTGCCATGACCAGAACGCCGACCACCACCGTCACCGCGAATGCTTTCGCGGCGCGCGCGTTCGCATGGGGCAGTTCCATCGGCGCGCATTTC
>DATNNK010000397.1:0-4044 GCA_035601875.1 Casimicrobiaceae bacterium
CACGCCGCGATCGCTTTCGTCGCCCGCGCCGCGTCGCTCCTCCTTGGCCGTCGGTTTGCTCGCATCGCGCAGTGCTCCGGGTGCAGTCGCGGGGCCCGGCGCCTCGCGCTGCGGTTTGTTGGCATTCGACGTGTCGCTGTCGGGCTTGATGTTGCGCTGCACGGCATTGTTCGCGGCGGTGTTCGTGCCCGGCGCGACCTGCTCGGGCGGCGTCATCTGAACGATGCCCACGGCGATGGCTGCCACGGTAGCGGCGGCGGCAAGCGGCCACCAGCGCGGCGCGGCGCCGAAGCCACCAGGCTTCGCTCCAACTTCCCGCCTCGCGGCAGCGCGAATCGCGTCGTCGAGAGCCGCCGGTGGCTGCTCGCGGCTCGCGGCGCGCCAGGTCGCGTCGAGTTCGGGGTCGATCTCGCTCATGACATGCTCATTCTTACCTATCGATCACTTGTCATTTGGTTATCGCTGCTTTTCGCTCGCTCATCGCTCAACTTCACGCAGGTCGGACAAATCGTTTCGCAATTTGTTTACCGCGTAACGCAATCGGCTCTTGACCGTTTCGACGCCAACGCCGGTCAACTCTGCAATCTCATTGAGCGACAGTCCCGCTTCCTGCTGCAGGAGGAACGCATCGCGCTGCAATGGCGGCAAGGACGCAACCGCGCCTTTCAGGCGCTCCCCAAGCTCGCGATTTTCGGCGCGCGTCTCCGGTTCCAGGCCGCGGGCGGCAGGCAGCGCGGCGACCGCTTCCTCGTGTGCCTCGTCATCCGCGGAGACAAGCCGGACCTGGCCACTCGCGCGGTAATGGTCGATCAACCGGTTGTGCGCGAGGCGGTAGAGATAAGTCGCGAACTTCGCCGACGGCGTGTAGCTCGCGCGAGCTCGGATCAGATTCATCCATACATCCTGGAAAAGTTCATCGACCGCCACACCCTGGCGGCATTGGCGCAGCAGGTAACGATAGACGCCGCCTTTGTGGCGCGCGTAGAGAGCATCGAACGCCGCCGCGTCTCCGGCGGCGTACGCGAGCATCAGGTCTTCGTCGCTGGTCGCGGCGGAGGCGGGCATGGCCCGCCCAGTATGCGAGCAGGCCCATGCAGTGGCAAGCGTGGCCCCGTGGCGTTGGAGCCGCGCTCGGGTTAACGTGGCGGCGGCGCGAAATGCCCCCAGTCGGGGAACGGCTCGGGCCGCGTTCTGGCAAGCGGCGTCCTGCCAACCGGCACACCTTGCGCGAGCAGATTCTCGTACGAATCGTAGTAGATCGCGATCGTCTCGGTCGGCGTGTCGCTCGCGCGCTGGAAGTCGGTGTACTGCGCATACGACGTTTCGCTTCGGCCATAACCGGTGCCGAGCTGCGACTTTTTCTCGGCCATCGCGGAATCGGCCGCAGGTGCCGGCGATGCCGCCGAGGCGGCGCGATCGACTTCCTCGCGGGGCGCGTCCCGCGAGTCCTGCCTTTGCATCCTGCCCCCAAACTGCTGCACGACTCGCGGCCGCTCGCGAAACACCGCCACGCCGATTACGCCGACGTTGTCGGGGCGGCCGGTCCGCGTGGCGTAGGAATTCGCCAGCGTGGTGAAAAAGAACGCTGCCGTACGCGACTGACTCGTGCGCCAACCGGCGATCTCGAAGGTTCCATGGGGATCGAGCACATAACCGGATTGGGACGGCGATGCAGTGTCGCCGGTGATGACATTGACGCCGTCGACGCTCATTACCGCCAGCGCGCGCTCGCTGCCGCCGTTGCGCACGCGAATCGCGTATTCGTTCCCTGGCTTGCCGACCACGTACCGTCGGCCCTCATGGGTATAGATGGGCAGCACCCGGCCATCGGTGCGATCGATGATGTCGACGCTGACTCGTTCCATCGGCCAGTGCGCTTGCGCGGCGCCAGCGACGGTCATCGCGCTCAGCGCACCCATGAACGCGGCGATCGCCGCACCGTATCTCCACTTCGATTGCATGGTTTGCCCCTTTTGATCGCGACAAGAGCGTCGCACACAAGCCTTAAACGAACGGGCGGTTCGTCCGGGGTTACGCAAGGGAAGTGAGAGGCACATGAGATAATTGCCCGATGCAGGATCTTAATCGTCTGTCGGGTGACGTTGCCTGGCTGGCCTTCGCGCTTGCGCTTGTGTTCGGCGCCGTCGCCAATCGGGCCAATTTCTGCACCATGGGGGCGATCACCGATGTCGTCCATGTCGGCGACTGGCGGCGCATGCGCATGTGGCTGTTGGCGATCGCGGTCGCGATTGCTGGTGCCACCCTGCTGGAAAGCACGGCAACGGTGGACCTTTCGAAGACGATCTACACGACGGCCAAGGTTTCGTGGTTGTCACACATTGTCGGCGGCCTGCTGTTCGGATTCGGCATGACGCTTGCGTCGGGCTGCGGCAGCAAGACGCTGATCCGGCTCGGGGGCGGCAATCTCAAATCACTGATCGTGCTGATCGTCCTCGCGGTGTCTGCGTACATGACGCTGAAGGGCTTATTTGCCGTCTGGCGGGTCAATGCGCTTGATGGGTTTCGATTCGATACGGCGACGCTGGGCGCAGCAGGCTCCGACTTGCCCAGCGTCGTGGCGGCGCTGGTGGGCGGCGGCACCTTGATCAAGTTCGGCTTGCCGCTGCTGATCGCGGCACTTTTCGCGCTTTATGCGCTTGCCAGCCCTGATTTCCGCGCCAGCCGGGAAATGATTGTCGGCGGTGTCCTTATTGGTGCAGTCATCGTGGGGGGCTGGTATGTTTCCGGGCATATCGGACACCTGGCCGAGGACCCGCGGACGCTGGAGGAGGCTTTTGTGGCCACCAATTCCGGCAAAGCGGAGTCATTCTCGTTTGTCGCGCCGGTGGCCTATCTGCTGGAACTCCTTATGCTCTGGAGCGACCAATCCAAGATCGTCACGTTCGGCATCGCCGGAGTGCTTGGTATGCTGGTGGGCTCGGGCGCCATGGCCTTGGCGACACGGTCGTTTCGTTGGGAAAGCTTCGCCTCGGTCGAAGATCTGGTCAACCATATCGTCGGTGGCGTGTTAATGGGGTTCGGAGGCGTCACGGCGCTGGGCTGCACGATCGGCCAGGGGCTGACCGGCATGTCGACCCTGGCTCTGGGATCGATTATTGCTTCGTTATCGATCGTGGCGGGTTGCGTGGCGGCCTTGAAGTATCAGTATTGGCGCATCGAGCAGGACTAGAAGGCGCGGATGATTGTTTACGATCTGATCTGTACTCATCAACACCGGTTCGAGGGTTGGTTTGCCTCGGCCGACGATTTCACACGGCAGAACGACGAGACACTGGTGCGTTGTCCGATCTGCGACGATGCGGTGATCGAGCGACGCCCGTCGATGAACGTGCAGGTGGGCCGCGCGACGGTGCCCGCCGCCGAGCAGGAAGAAGCGCCGGTGGTTCAGGTCCAGGCGCATGGAGAAGTGCTCAAGGCGCTGCGGCAGCTCATTGCCCACAGCGACAACGTCGGCGCGGGATTTGCCGAGGAAGCACGCAAGATCCACTACGAGGAAGCGCCTCAGCGTTCGATTCGAGGTCAGGCGACGCGCGAGGAAGCGGCGGAATTGCGCGACGAAGGCATCGACTTCATGTCGCTGCCGAGTGTGCTCACCCGCGAGCTCAACTAGCAGTTCAACGGCTTCTCCGCGTTTCGAACTCCGCCGGAGTAAACGTACTTTTGCGCCGCAGGGGCCGATTCGCTATAATCCGCGCCCCCAGGGGGCCGTTAGCTCAGTTGGTAGAGCAGCGGACTTTTAATCCGTTGGTCACTGGTTCAAGTCCAGTACGGCCTACCAGTGTTTCAGCGGCTCCCGGCGATAGCAGTCACTAACAGCCAACATTCGGGGTTACGCCGGGGTTACGCCGGTAACAGTACGACGATTGCGTTGGTTGACATAGACGCTCTGGAGCGCGATTTCAACTTTTGCCTGAATTGCAGCTGCAGTTTGGTCTCTCGGAGGAGAAAAATGATGCTGAAAACGCTCGCGCGCGTCGCGCTGATCAGCGCGCTCGCGGTCCTAAGCTCGGCCGCATTCGCGCA
>DATNNK010000398.1:0-9771 GCA_035601875.1 Casimicrobiaceae bacterium
CAATGAAGTTCCAGCGTTTGGTCGCTCTGCAGGCTGGCCGTCCCACTTCGGCCTAGCCGCTCCACTTCAACCTAGCCGCTCCACTTCGACCTAGTCGCTCCACTTCGGCCTAGTCGCTCCACTTCGGCTCGCGCTTGCCGAGAAAAGCATCGATGCCTTCGCGGGCATCAGGCTCGAGCATATTGCAGGCCATGACGCCGCCAGCGAGCGCGTACGCGCTTTCGATGTCGCGTTCGACCTGACCGTAGAAGGCTCGCTTGCCCAGCGCGACCACGGCGGCGCTGCGATTCCGGATAATGCCGACGAAGCGCGCGATGGCGGCGTCCAGCTCGCTCTCCGGCACGACCTGGTTGACCAGCCCCCAGTTGAGCGCGGTCCGCGCGTCGATCATCTCGCCGGTCAGCAGCATTTCCATCGCTCGCTTGCGCGCGACATTGCGCGCCACTCCTACCGCGGGGGTGGTGCAGAAGATGCCGATATTGACCCCGGGCAGCGCAAATCGGGCGTTTTCGCCGGCGACGGCGAGATCGCACATCGAGACCAGCTGACACCCGGCCGCCGTGGCGATGCCGTGGACCCGGGCGATCACCGGCTGCGGCAATCGGGTCAGGGTCAGCATCATCCTGCTGCAGGCGTCGAACATTTCCTGTTGCCATGCGGAATCGGGGGGCTCGGCGTGCGCGAGCAACTCTTTCAGATCATGGCCGGCGCAAAAGCCCTTCCCGCTTCCGGCAATGACGACGACGCGCACCGCAGTATCCGACGCGAGCCGGTCCAGCTCCGCCTGCAGCGCGGCGACCATCGCTTGCGAAAGCGGGTTGAAGCGATCGCCGCGATTGAGGGTGAGCGTCGCGACGCCGGCGCTGGTTTCGCTCAGCACAAAAGGCTGCAGTGCCGCATCAAGAGGTGCATTCATTTCATTCGTCACTCGATGGCGCTTGCCGATCTCGCCCGTTCACGAAGCAGGAATTTCTGGATTTTGCCGGTAGATGTCTTGGGCAGCTCACCGAAGATCACTTTCTTCGGCGCCTTGAAGCGCGCAAGCATCGACCGGCAATGCTCGATCAGCTCGGCCTCGGTGACTTTCGCATCCGGTTTGACCTCGACGAACGCGCACGGCGTCTCGCCCCATTTCGCATCCGGCTGCGCGACCACCGCGGCGGCAAGCACCGCGGGATGACGGTACAGCGCGTCTTCCACTTCGAGTGAGCTGATATTCTCACCACCCGAAATGATCACATCCTTCGACCGGTCCTTGATCTTCACGTAGCCGTCGGGCTGCATGACCGCGAGATCGCCGGAGTGAAACCAGCCGCCGGCAAACGCTGCGCGCGTCGTCTTGGGATTCTTGAGGTAGCCCTTCATGGTGATATTGCCGCGAAACATGATCTCGCCCATTGTTTCGCCGTCCCAGGCCACCGGCATCATCGTTTCCGGATCCATCACCGTCATGCCTTCCTCGCAGGTATAGCGCACGCCTTGACGGCCGTTGCGCTCGGTTCGGGCCCCGATGTCGAGCGCATCCCACTCGGCGTGCTTGGCGCAAACCGCTGCCGGGCCGTAGGTTTCGGTCAAGCCGTAGACGTGAGTGATGTCGAAGCCGATTCGCTGCATGCCCTCGATGACCGATGCCGGTGGCGCCGCGGCGGCAACCAGGCAGCTCACCTTGTGCTTGATGCCTTTTTTCAGGCCCTCCGGCGCGTTGATCAGCATCGCGTGCACGATCGGCGCGCCGCAGTAATGCGTGACCTTGTGAGTGCGGATCGCGTCCAGCACCGGCTTCGCCTCAACCTTGCGGAGACAAATGTTGGTGCCGGCATTGGCGGCCATGGTCCAGGGAAAGCACCAGCCGTTGCAGTGAAACATCGGCAGCGTCCACAGATACACCGAATGCCGCGGCATTCCCCAGTCGATGATATTCGACAGCGCGTTGAGATAGGCGCCGCGATGATGGTAGACGACGCCTTTGGGATCGCCGGTGGTGCCCGAGGTGTAATTGAGGGCGATGGCGTTCCACTCGTCCGCGGGGTGCTTCCATTCGAAATCCGGGTCGCCGCCGGCGATGAATTGCTCGTAGTCGCTTTCGCCGAGTTTTTTGCCACCGGGGCCGAGAGCGTCGACGATGTCGACGACCCTTATCTTGTTTTTGGCACGGACGAGTGCGCCTTCGACGATCGGCGCAAACTCGGTGTCGGTGATCAACACCTTCGCTTGGCCGTGCTCGAGCATGAAACCAATAGCCTCGGCGTCGAGCCGGGTGTTGAGCGTATTCAGCACCGCGCCCGCCATGGGCACGCCGAAATGCGCTTCGATCATTTCCGGCGTATTCGAGGCCATCAGCGCCACCGTATCGCCGCTGCGAATGCCAAGCCCGGCCAGCGCGGATGCAAGGCGCCGGGAGCGCTCATAGGTTTGCGCCCATGTGTATCGCCGCTTACCGTGCACGACCGCGGGCAGCTTCGGATACACGTACGCGGTACGCGCGATCAGCGACAGCGGCGAGAGCGGCGTGTAGTTGGCCGCATTCTTGTCCAGGTCCTGCTCGAAGGAGTTGCGCTTGGGCATGCGATGCGAATCTTGACGTTCAAGGCTTTCGCGTAACGACATGGTAACCAATCCACCCGAAAAGACAATCGCGCACGGCGCGACACTGCGGTTTACCAACAGCGCGGAAAAAGCCGGCGCTGTGTGCAAAGAGCCGGCGCTTGCCGTCCGTGTACCTTTTCACTATGCTGGCCGGTCCCATAAGCGGAGCTGAATTGAGATATGGGTCACCGATTATCCAAGATTGTCACGCGGACCGGCGACGCCGGAACCACCGGCTTGGGAGACGGCTCGCGCGTAACCAAGGACTCGCAGCGGATCGAAGCCATCGGCGAGGTCGACGAATTGAACTCGACGCTCGGTTTGCTGTTGTCCGAGACTTTGTCCGAGCCTTGCGCATCGGTGTTGATGGATGTGCAGCACGACCTGTTCGATCTGGGCGGTGAATTGTCGATACCGGGACACTTCGCGGTGACCGACGCGCATGTGCTGCGGCTCGACGCCGCCGTCGAGCGCTTCAACGCGGACCTCTCTCCGCTCAAGGAATTCATCCTTCCCGGCGGAACGCGTGCGGCGAGCCTCGCGCATATTGCGCGTACCGTGTGCCGGCGCGCGGAGCGCGCGCTGGTGCGGCTCGCGCAGACCGAAGCGGTGAGCGATCCCGCGCGCAAGTACCTCAATCGCCTTTCCGATCTGCTGTTCGTGATAGCGCGGGTGCAGAACCGTGAAGCCAAGCTTGGCGATGTGCTGTGGCGCAGGGATCGCGATCGCGGCGCTTGAATGACATGAGCGAACAAACCGAGCTCTAGCGACTCGATCACTCATGGCACTGGATCCCGACAAGCGACGACAACGCAGCGAACGCCTCGCCGAGCTCCTGGCGCGCACCGCGCTTTCCAACCAGCAGGCGTTCGCCGAGCTCTATCGCGAGACGTCGTCGCATCTATATGCCGTAGCGCTGCGTATATTGCGAGAATCGGGTGCCGCCGAGGAGGTGCTGCAGGAGAGCTTCGTCAACATCTGGCATCACGCAGGATCGTACGTCGCCGCAAAGAGCCAACCGCTGACGTGGATGACCAGCATCGTGCGCAACCGCTGTCTCGATCAAATGCGCCGACGGGAGGTCGACACGGTGACCATCGACGATGAGGAACCAGGAATGATGCTCGCCGACGACCGACCCGGTCCGATGGAGATGCTGCTGTCGAGTGCGGACGCGCTCGCGGTCAAAAGCTGCGTCGAGCGATTGGAAGCAGGACAGAAGCAAGCGATCGCGCTCGCCTTCTACCAGGGCCTGTCGCACTCCGAGCTTGCGTCCCACCTCCGTCAGCCCCTGGGCACGGTCAAGTCGTGGGTACGCCGTGGTCTCGAGCGTCTGAAGGCGTGCCTGGACGGCGCGGGCCTGAAACGCTAAAGACGACGCCGCACCCGATCGAACCCGCCATGAATTACCTCGAACCCGAACGCCTCGATGCACTGGCTGCCCAGTACGTGCTCGGGACGCTGTCGCGGGCGGCGCGCGAGCGCTTGGCTCGGCTCGCGAGCGGCAACGAAACCGTCGCCGCGGCGCTTCGAGCATGGGAAACCCGTTTGCTGCCGCTGGCCGAGAGCCTGCCACCCATCGCGCCTCCGGAACGTGTCTGGCCTGCCATCCTCGACCGGATCCAGGGTCAGCGCGAGTCGGGCTCGATGTGGGCGAACCTAGGCCTCTGGCGCGGCCTTACGCTGGCCGGCTTCGCGACGGCCATGGCGCTGGCGGTGGTGCTCCTGACGCCGCGTCCGGAAACGCCGATCGAAACGCTGGTGGTGGTGCTCGCGGGTCAGGATGCTCGGCCGGCGCTGCTCGTTTCGGCGGATCGCTCCGGGCGAACGCTGACGGTCAAGGCTATCGCTCCCGTTCCGCCCGTTGCCGACCGCGTGCTGCAGCTCTGGGCGCTGCCGGAGCAAGGCAACCCGCGCTCGCTTGGATTGATCCCCGCCACGGGCGCCGCATCCAGCGTCATGCGCCTGGATCTGCCCGCGTCTGTCGGACTAGCGCTGCAGAACATCCCGGCGCTCGCCGTCAGCCTGGAGCCGCAAGGGGGTTCTCCGACTGGTTTGCCGACCGGTCCGGTGCTCTATTCGGGGCCGATCCAGCGCTTGTATTGACTCGCTGCGTGCTACGAGCGGGTAGCGACCACGTCGATCCGCAACCGAGCGACGTCTGCTTCCTCGACCGCAACTTGGGATACGGAAGCCTTCGTTGCGACGACCTGGGAAACCGGCGCCGCCATCGTGGCCCTGCTTTGCGCGAGCGCCGACAGCCCGATGACTACCGCTGTCGTGAGGCCGGCGGCCAGTACCAATGCCGGAAACCGATGGCTGCTCTCGTTCATGTACATTGCTTTCTCCTTTTTTCGGCCCGGCGTTTGCGCCGCGCTTGTTCGTTGGCTTAAGTTAAACGACGGTTCGGCTTGTTGGATGCGCCAGGCGGTCGATCCGGATTCAGAGGGCTGCCTTGCGATTCGTTTGCAGGTTAGCGCACGGGGAAGACGGAGCCCAGGGAGATGCGACAGGGTCGCAAGATATGACCGTGAGGCTCCGCAACAGACGATGAACGGCGCGGCGCGCTCATCGACAAGGCGCGAAACGGCGGGGAAACGGCGCGCTGGCGGGACGATCGGCCTTACGAAGGCTTGCTGACGGTCTGCTCGATGGCGCCGAAGATCGACTGCCCGCCATCGTCCCGCATCTCGATCCTGACCCGATCGCCGAAGCGTAAAAACGGTGTCGACGGTTTACCCACGAGTATCGTTTCCACGGTTCGCTGCTCGGCGATGCAGGAGTAGCCGACTCCTCCACTTGCGGCTGGCCGGCCGGGGCCACCGCCCTCCTTGTTGGATACGGTGCCGGAACCGATGACGGTGCCGGCAGCGAGTGCGCGCGTCTTCGCCGCGTGTGCGATCAGCTGCGGAAAACTGAACGTCATGTCGACGCCGGCATTGGGATGTCCGAACAGCGCGCCGTTCAGCGTCGTGATCAGCGGCAAGTGCAGCTTGCCCTCGCGCCACGCACCGCCTAACTCGTCCGGCGTCACCGCGACCGGAGAAAAGCTCGACGCTGGCTTGCCCTGAAAGAAGCCGAAGCCCTTGGAGAGCTCGGCCGGAATAAGGTTGCGCAGGCTCACGTCGTTGACCAGCATCAAGAGCAGCACCTGCGACTCGGCCGCTTGCGGTGTCACTCCCATCGGTACGTCGCCGGTGATCACCGCGACCTCGGCTTCGAAATCGATGCCCCAGGTTTCATCCGGAAATACGATGTCGTCCGTCGGCGCAAGAAAACCGTCGGAGCCGCCCTGATACATGAGCGGGTCGGTCCAGAACTCCGCCGGCAGGGTCGCGCCGCGCGAGCGTCGCACCAGCTCGACGTGGTTGACGTAGGCCGATCCGTCGGCCCATTGGTACGCGCGCGGCAGCGGCGAATGCGCCTGCTGCGGATCGAACGCGACGGCGCCAGTTGTTTTTCCCTCGTTCAATTGGGCATACAGTTTTTCGAGATGGGGCGCGACCACGCCCCACTGGTCGAGCGCCGCCTGCAAGGTGGGCGCGATCTCGGGGACGGCAATCGCACGTGCAAGATCGCGACTGACCAGCGCCAGCGTCCCGTCGCGTGAGCCATCCTTGAGCGTGGCGAGCTTCATCTCAGGAAGAACTGAGGCGCTTCAGGAAGTAGCCGTCGGCGCGATCTTCCATTTCCCAGCCGGCGGCGTGCATTTCGGCGCGCAGACGATCGGCCTCGGCCCACTGCCGGGACGCTCGCGCGGCGGCGCGTGCCGCAGCGAGCGCGGCGATCGACTCTGGAATCGACTCGGATTTAGGCGACCAGAGACCAAGCCCGAGCCCGAACACGCGGTCGAAGTCGAGCAGCGTCGCCTTCTTGGTGCCCGCCGCCAGGTTGCCGCGAAGCGCCTCCCAGCCGAGCGCCAGCGCGCGCGGCAAGTTCAAGTCGTCGTTGATTTCCGCGGTAAAGCGTTCGCGATATCCAGCGTCCGGTTCAGCGAAATTCGCATCGAATTCACCGAGCGCGAACACCCCGTTGCGAAGCCGGTCGAGACCTTTCGCGGCGGCATCCAGCGCGTCCCAGGTGAAATTGAGCTGCGTACGATAGTGTGCGGTCAGACAAAGGTAGCGATACGCCAACGGGTCGTAGCCCCGGTCGATAAGCGACTGCAGGCGCAGGAACTCGCCCGCGGATTTCGCCATCTTGGCATCGTTGGACAACAGAAAATAGGCGTGCATCCAGAAGTTGGCGAGCCTTGTTCCGACGCGCGCCTCGGTCTGGGCGATTTCATTGGTGTGATGAACCGGGATGTGATCTTCGCCGCCGCAATGGATGTCGAAAAAATCGCCGAGGTACTTCTGCGCCATCGCCGAGCATTCGATGTGCCAACCCGGAAAGCCGGTGCCCCAGGGACTCTTCCATTCCATCTGCCGATGTTCGCCGGGCGCGGAGAATTTCCAGAGCGCGAAGTCAGTAATGCTTTTCTTCTCGCCAAGCTCGACCCGCTTGCCCGCTTCCAGTCCCGCCTTGTCGAGGCGGGCGAGGAAACCATAGTCCGGCTGCAAGCTGGTGTTGAAGTAGATCCCGTCCGACGTCCGATAGGTAAATCCGTTTTTCTCGATGTCGACGATAAACTCGATCTGGTCCTGAATATGATCGGTCGCGCGAGAGAGCACCGATGGCATTTCCATGTTCAGGCGCGCCATGTCGTCGATAAATGCATCGGTATAGAGTTGCGCGATTTCCCACGCCGTTTTGCCGGTCCGGCGCGCGCCCTGTTCCATCTTGTCTTCGCCGGTGTCGGCATCCGATGTCAGGTGCCCGACATCGGTGATATTCATTACGTGGCGCACCGAGTAGCCATTCCACTCCAGCACGCGCTTCAGCAGATCCTCGAAGAGAAAAGTGCGGAAGTTACCGATGTGCTGATAGTCGTACACCGTCGGTCCGCAGGTGTAGAGACCGGCGGCGCCGGCGACAAGCGGCTCGAACCGGCGCCGCTCGCGTGCGTAGTTGTCGTACAGCATCAACGGTGCTGGCATCGTCACTTCCCAAAAAAAGAGCCGCCAGTGCGGTCTGGCGGCTCTATCTTGACTCGTGTTACATCAGGTCGATGATCGAATGCCGCGCAATACACGACGACAATTCGCAGCGGAGCGGCATAGGGTGCAGCGGGTGCGGCCACGTGGTGTCGACATGCTTGCATGGTAGCGAATGACCGGTGTAGCAGCAAGAGAAGCGTGAATCGCCCGCAACTTGCGGAACGCGGTAAAATCGCGCCCTTCCCGATGTCCTCTGCCGCCTCTCCTGTCGCCGCCGCGCTGCCCGCGTTGACCCACCGCGGCGCCATCGTCCTGCTGCTCGTTTTCACCGCGATTTGGTTCTCCAATCTCGAGTATCGCCGCCTGGTGCACCCGGACGAAGGCCGATACGCGGAAATTCCGCGCGAGATGGCGGTCAGCGGCGATTGGGTCACGCCGCGGCTCAACGGAATCAAGTATTTCGAGAAGCCGGCGCTGCAATACTGGATCACCGCTGCCGCCTATTCGATCTTCGGCGTTCATCATTGGACGGCGCGCCTGTGGCCCGCATTGTCGGGATTCTTGGGTGTTCTGTTCATCGGCTACGTGGGCTTCCGCCTTGGCGGTCCTCTGTTGGGGCTGTACAGCGCCGCGGTACTCGGTGGTTGCGCGTGGTATGTCCTGAATGCCCATATTCTCACCCTCGACGCCGGCGTCACGTTCTGGATGAGCGTCGGTCTCGGCAGCCTGTTCATCGCCCAGCGTGACGACGCGACACCCGAAGAGGAGCGCGGCTGGATGCTCGCGGCGTGGGCTGCACTCGCGCTTGCGGTGCTCTCCAAAGGGCTGATCGGCGTGGTGCTGCCTGGGGCCGCGATGGTGATCTACACCCTGTTGCGGCGTGACTGGTCACTGTGGCGCAGGCTGCATCTGATCGGCGGCTTACTTGTTTTCCTGGCGATCGCCGCGCCCTGGTTCGTCGCCGTGTCTTTGCGCAACGGCGAATTCTTCGATTTCTTTTTTGTTCACGAACACTTCGCGCGCTTTCTGACCAGCGAAGCGCATCGCGAAGGTGCGTGGTGGTATTTTGTCCCCATCTTTGTCGCCGGCATGCTGCCCTGGCTCACGGTGTTCCTGTGGACCGCGCGCCGCATGTGGACCGATGCGCCCGTGGGTCGCAACGGCTTCAGCTGGCAGCGCTTCGCGCTGGTCTGGTCGGCCTTCATTTTCGTGTTTTTCAGCGTGTCGGGCTCCAAACTGCCCTCCTACATTCTGCCGATGTTTCCCGCACTGGCGCTGACCCTCGGCTGGCAGCTGACCGTCGTGCCCCAGACCACGCTTGCACGCCTGACGCTACCGCTGGTCGCGATCATGGGAGTCATCGCGTTGACTGCGATCGTCGCCTATACGCCGCTTGCGTCCCGTTTTGCGGACGCGCGCCAGCCCCTCGAACCGCTGCTCGAATACGGTGTCTGGCTGAAGACTGCGTGCGTGGTCGCATTTGCCGGCGGCGCGATGGGCTTCTTCTATCTGCGTTCCGGCAAGCGGACCGCTGCCATCCTGAGCGTGTCGCTGACCGCGCTGGTCGCGGCGATGCTGGTGTTGACCGGGCATGACACACTGGCCGAGGCGCGGTCCACCGGTCCGATCGTCTCGCGCATCGTCGCGGCCAATGGTCCGCTGCGCGCCGATGTCCCGTTCTACACCGTCAGGATGTACGATCAGACCTTGCCGTATTACCTCGGCCGCACCGTGACGCAGGTGGAGCATTATGACGAGCTGGCGATGGGCATTGCCAGCGAGCCCGACAAGGCGATCGCGACCGAGGCCGAATGGCTTCGCCGTTGGAACGCCGCTGAACAGGCGTACGCGATCATGCAGCGAGACGAATACAAGCGGCTTCAAGACCAAGGTGTCCCCATGCGCGAGCTCGGCCGTGACGCGCGCCGCGTCATCGTCAGCCGGCGGTAACATGGAGATCGCGCAGCGACAGCGGTTGACGGATTTTTACTCACCCTCCGGCACGGGCGTGAGAGTGAAGAGCGATAGATCCGATCATCGACATTGGCGCGAGTGACGCCGTCATGACCTGGCCCGGCTTCTCCTTCCTGATCGTCGGCGTGCTCCTGAACGCGGCCGCGCAGTTGCTGCTCAAGGCAGGCACCAA
>DATNNK010000399.1:0-3590 GCA_035601875.1 Casimicrobiaceae bacterium
GCGTACTCGCCGGCCCATCGCGGCGAGGAATTGCGCGTCTTCGAGGTCCTCGGCAGAGGACGAGCGAGCCGAACTGCGAGCATTATGAGGCGTGGACATGCTCTCCGATGTCGATGAAATGTGGTTCAGTAGCGAGAAATATAATGCATAAAAGGCGAGCCGTCAAGGCTGCCCGTGTCCGAGACTTCTCGGCGCATCGCCCAGGCTCGGTACTCCCCGTTGCCGTTTGCTCGCTGAAGAGAAGAAATCCGGGTCGTAAGGGCCTACATGGTCTATTGTGCTTGACAGGAATACAAACATGATTTAAATTGCAATGAGCTCTTGGCGTCGAGATTGGTACGATCGTTGGCAAGGGGAAGCCGCAGGGTGAGCGCCGCGGCAGCGTTTTAGTGGCTGCGGCGTTTTGCAGATTCAGGCGAGGACTCGACCTGACGAGTGCAGGCCACTGCACGCTAGGCGCGTTCGCCGGCCGCTATGTCGAATTCAAGTGCTGACGATTCGCCACGATACGCGGAGAGGTCCTAACCGAGGTTGTGATGACGCAGGACGAATTTGCTGAATTGGTCGCTCCGGTCACCGATCGGATTCGCGGCCGCGCGCTGGACAAGGCGCTGGAAGAGGATCTCAACCGGACGTTTCCGGCGGACGGCGCGCTGTTCCAATCCGTCTTCGGCGCGTGTCGCGCCGGCATTGCCGCAGGGTGGATGTGCAACCGCGAAGCCGGCGGCATTAGGTATGGCCGTGTCGTGAAGCCGGGCGAGGCGACTCACGGGTTCAGTATCGACGTCGTGGAAATGGAAGACATTGCCGGTCCTCACCACAGCCATCCCAACGGAGAGATCGACATGATCATGCCCCTGGGCGCGGCGGCAAAATTCGACGGCCGTGGGCGTGGCTGGCTTGTCTATGCGCCCGGCAGCGCACACCGCCCGACTGTCGGTGAAGGCAAGGCCCTCGTCCTTTACCTATTGCCACAGGGCTCGATTGAATTTACCCGGGGCTGAACGTCGAATTCCCGGCACCACAACAAGAAACACAGGAGGAGCCAGCCATGCCGGAACTCAGCACCGCCGATCACCGGGCGAGCCCGCCGCGGATCGACATTCCGCGAGACTACAACGCCGCCCACGACCTGATCGAGCGCAATCTCCAGGCGGGCCGCTCGGGCAAGACCGCTTACATCGACGACAACGGCAGATACACGTATGGAGAGCTCGCCGAACGGGTGAACCGTTGTGCCAACGCAATGATCAGCCTCGGCCTCGAGTCGGAGCAGCGCGTGCTCCTGTGCATTCTCGACACCATCGATTTTCCGACGGCGTTTCTCGGCAGCATCAAGGCGGGCATCGTGCCTATCGCGGCCAACACGCTACTCACGACCGCAGACTACGAGTACATGCTTCGGGACAGCCGCGCGCACGCGCTGATCGTCTCGGCGCCATTGCTACCGGTCTTTGCGCCGCTGCTCGGGCGGCTCCCACATCTCAAGCACGTGATCGTAGCCGGTAGCGCCGACGAAAAAGGCGTCGCCGGGCACGAGTCGTTCTCCAGGCTACTCGCGTACGCGGGCACCGGGTTTGCGCCGGCGGCGACGACGTGCGACGACGCCTGCTTCTGGCTGTACTCGTCTGGTTCGACCGGCGCGCCAAAGGGCACTGTGCACATGCATTCGAGCCTGATTTTCACGGCCGAGCTGTACGCGTGGCCGATCCTCGGCATTCGCGAGGACGATGTCGTCTTCTCGGCCGCGAAGCTGTTTTTCGCCTACGGTCTCGGCAACGGACTCACGTTTCCACTTTCGGTAGGTGCTACCACGGTGCTGATGGCCGAGCGTCCGACGCCTGCAGCTGTCTTCGCGCGGCTCAAAAAGCACCAGCCTACGATTTTTTACGGCGTGCCGACACTCTTCGCCGCGCTGTTGGCGAGCCCGGAGCTCCCGCAACGCGACGAACTCCAGGTGCGCCTCTGCACCTCCGCCGGCGAGGCACTCCCGGCGGATATCGGAAGGCGTTGGACCGACCACTTCGGCGTCGAGATCCTCGACGGCCTGGGTTCCACGGAAATGCTGCATATCTTCCTTTCGAATCGCGCCGCCAACGTACACTACGGGACCAGCGGCACTCCCGTGCCAGGTTATGAGCTTAGGGTTCTGGGCGACGATGGCCATCCGGTTGCGCAGGGGCAGGTGGGCGAACTGCAGATCTCCGGACCGACGAGCGCGATGGCGTACTGGAACAATTGCCAGAAGAGCCGCGACACATTCCAAGGGCCCTGGACGCGCAGCGGGGACAAGTACTCGATCGACGGCGAAGGTTTTTACGTCTACGCGGGCCGGACCGACGACATGCTCAAGGTCAGCGGTATCTACGTGTCGCCGGTTGAAGTCGAATCGGCACTCATTACCCATCCCGCCGTGCTCGAGGCGGCGGTGATCGGCAAGAAGGATGACGCAGAACTGATCAAGCCAGTGGCTTACGTCGTGCTAAAGGCAGGCTACGCGGCGTCGGAGGGGCTGGCCGAGGAATTGCGACAGCACGTCAAGTCGCGCCTCGCACCGTACAAGTATCCACGCTGGATTGAGTTCATCGACGAATTACCCAAGACCGCCACGGGTAAGATCCAACGCTTCAAGTTACGCCAGCCAGCGGCATGAGTTCATCGGGGAGCGTGTCTTTGCAAGCGCTTCCAAAGCGGCAAGAGAAAGGCACAGGAGAATCGGCCATGAATGAATCGCAGTATTGTTCGAATACCAGCGGCGCGCGGCGCCGCGTTTGCGGGGTGGCCGCCGCCGCGCTTTTCGCGGCGGCGGGCATGATGCTTCCCACCGCGTCGACTCGGGCGCAGCAGCCCGCCAAGGTTAAGGTCGGGCTGATGCTGCCCTACACCGGCACCTATGCTGCGTTGGGCAACGCGATTACCAACGGCTTCAAGCTCGCCGTCGAGGAAAGTGGGGGCAAGCTTGGCGGGCGCGAGATCGAGTACTTTACGGTCGACGACGAATCCGACCCCGCCAAGGCGCCCGAAAACGCCAACAAGCTGATCAAACGCGACAAGGTCGATGTTTTGATCGGTACCGTGCACTCGGGCGTAGCGCTGGCTATGGCGAAGGTGGCTCGCGACAACAACACGCTGCTCATCATCCCGAACGCGGGGGCGGACGAGATCACCGGCCCGCTCTGCGCGGCTAACATCTTCCGCACCTCTTTCTCCAACTGGCAACCCGGTTACGCGATGGGCAAGGTCGCGGCGGAGCAGAAAAAGAAGACTGCGGTTACGTTCACGTGGAAGTACGCGGCCGGGGACGAATCGGTCGGCGGCTTCAAGGAAGGCTTCGAGCAAGGCGGCGGCAAAGTCATCAAGGAGCTGGCGCTGCCTTTCCCACAGGTCGAGTTTCAATCGTATCTAACCGAAATCGCTTCGCTCAAGCCGGACGTGGTCTACGTCTTCTTCGCCGGCGGCGGCGCGGTCAAGTTCGTCAAGGATTACGCGGCCGCCGGGCTCAAGAACTCGATCCCGCTCGTCGGGGCCGGATTCCTGACCGACGGGACCCTTGATGCGCAGGGTGATTCTGCGCAGGGACTGTTGACGAC
>DATNNK010000400.1:0-5620 GCA_035601875.1 Casimicrobiaceae bacterium
CCGCGCTGTCATTCGACGCGATAATTCGGCGCTTCCTTGGTGATCTGCACGTCATGCACGTGCGATTCGCGAATGCCTGCGGTCGTAATCTCCACGAACTCGGCGCGGGTGCGCAACGCGTCGATGTTCGCGCATCCGCAATAGCCCATCGCCGCGCGAACGCCGCCAAGGAGTTGATGCACGACCGCGACCATCGTTCCCTTGTACGGCACGCGTCCCTCGATACCTTCGGGAACCAGCTTTTCCGCGACCCCTTCGCCTTCGGAGTCCTGAAAGTAACGGTCGCTCGAGCCGAGCTGCATCGCGCCCAGCGAGCCCATGCCGCGGTAGCTCTTGTACGAGCGTCCCTGATAGAGCTCGATCTCTCCGGGGGATTCCTCGGTCCCAGCGAAGAGGCTGCCCAGCATCACGCTGGACGCGCCGGCGGCGATCGCCTTCGCGACGTCTCCGGAATATCGAATACCGCCGTCGGCGATCAGCGGAATACCGAGATCGCCGACGCCCTCGAGCGTGCCGAGTATCGCGGAGATCTGCGGAACGCCGACGCCAGCGACGATGCGCGTGGTGCAGATCGATCCGGGGCCGATACCGACCTTGATCCCGTCGGCGCCGCAGTCCGCCAGCGCCCGCGCCCCGCTCGCGGTCGCCACGTTGCCGCCGATGAGCTGCACTTTCGGGAAAGTACGCTTGACCCAGCGAACGCGGTCGAGCACGCCCTGAGAGTGGCCGTGCGAGGTGTCGATGACCAGAACGTCGACGCCGGCAGCGACCAGCGCTTCGGCGCGTTCATCGGTGTCGGCACCGGTTCCGAGCGCCGCGCCGACGCGCAACTGCCCGAGTTCGTCCTTGCAGGCATTCGGGTGCTCGGTCGCTTTCAGGATGTCTTTGACCGTAATGAGACCCTTCAGCTCGAACTTGTCGTTCACAACAAGAACGCGTTCGAGCCGATGGCGATGCATCAGGCTCTTTGCGTGCTCCAGGTCGGTGCCCTCGGCAACGGTGACCAGTTTGTCGCCTTTGGTCATGATATTGGCCACCGGTTGATCGAGATTGGTCTCGAAACGCAGGTCGCGATTGGTCACAATACCCACCACCTTGCGCCCGTCGAGCACCGGCAGCCCCGAGATCCGGTGCTGCCGGGTCAATGCCAGCACGTCGTGCACGGACATGGTGGGCGGGACCGTAATCGGGTCCTTGACCACGCCGCTCTCGAATCGCTTGACCTTGGCCACCTCGGCCGCCTGGGCCTTCGGGGGCATGTTCTTGTGCACGATTCCCATCCCGCCCTCCTGGGCGATGGCGATGGCGAGGCGCGCTTCAGTTACCGTGTCCATTGCCGCCGAGAGGAGCGGAATGTTCAGGGCAATGCTTGCGGTAAGGCGGGTTTGGAGGCTGACGTCGCGGGGGACGACAGTGGAATGGGCGGGGAGCAGCAGGACGTCGTCAAAAGTGAGGGCTTTTTGAACGACACGCATCGTGCATTTCTCCTATGCGCAAAAACCGATTATACGCGGGTCGCCGACACCGGTAAACGACGACAAACGGACCGCTTGGCGGCAGCGAGTTGACGTTGGCCAAGGATTAGCATTACCTTGTCATAATTCTTGCTCAACCGGGCCCCCGAATGAAGCTGCACACCGCGTTTATCTTTGCCGCCGGATTTGGCGCTTTCCTCGCCTTGGCGTCGACCGCCTCCCACGCAATTCTCTACAAGTGGATCGACGAGAATGGGCGCGTCGTCTACGGCGACCAGCCGCCGCCAGGCGCGAAACCCGAAAAGCTCAATGCCAGCATGGGCCCCGCCGATCCGAACGCAGTCCGTGACATGGCGAGCAAGGACGCGGAAATCAAGAAGCGCCAGCAGCAACGCGCGGACGAGGCAGCCAAGACGGCGAAGGACGAATCGGACGGCAAGAAGAAACTCGACCAGTGTGTGCAGGCGCGCGGCAGGATCAAGACGCTGCGCAACGACGTGGCCGTGTACAGGTACAACGAAAAAGGCGAGAAGGTTTTCTACGAGGCCGCGGATCGCGAACGGGCCGTCGCCGACAATCAGAAGCTAATGCGCGACCTGAACTGCCCGGTGCTGCCCACGACATAAACGAGCCACGTTCCGCTTGAACTGACCTACCAGCGGCGCCGGACGTCCAGCCGCCGATAAGACTATTTCTTTTCCAGATTGGCCTGATTGATCTTGACGTCGGCCTTGCTCTTCAGGCTGGCAAGGTAGGCATTGAACAGCTCGTGCCCGACCTGGTCCCCGACACGATTGTTGAATGCCTTGAGCCGCTCGGGATCCGGCGCCGGCGGTGTCACCACCTGAGTCACCTTGTAGACCGAAAACGAGCCGCGCTCGGCTGGAGCGCCGACGTAGGCCGGCAGCTTATTCGCATTGACCTGAAAAATCTTGATCAGGGCGTCAGGGGGAAATCCGGGCTGCGCCTGATTTCGGGTTAGGGTCACCGGCTTGCCGAACGACAGGCCGGCGTCCTTGCCCTGTTCCAGCAGCGCCAATTTCTCCTTTGCCGTTTTTTGCGCGAGCTCGCTCGCTGCGTTGCGCTCGAGCTGCCGGCGGATCTCGACTTTCACGTCATCGAACGGCCGCGTCGTGGCTGGTTTGTAGTCGATGACCCTGGCGGCCATTAGCGTATTCGGTGCGACCTCCAGCGCCTCGGTGTTGCGTTTCGCCTGCAGCGATTCGGCACTGAATACCGCCTGGACGAACTTCGGACTGTTCTGCGCCAGCGCCTGCACTTGCGCGCGGGTGAGCATCGGGGTCGTTTTCACTTCCAGGTTGAGCCCTTTGGCCGCCGCCTGAAGCGAATCCGCCTGCTCGTAAACCAGATTTTGAAACTGATCGGCGGCTTCGACGAATTTCCTGGTCGCCTTCTGCCGCTTAAGATCCTGTTCGATTTGAGGCCTCGCCTCGTCGAGGCTCTGCGTCTTGCCAGGCTTGACGCCGGTAATGCGGATGATGTGCCATCCGAAATCGGTCTGCACCGGTCCGACGATGTCCCCCTGCTTGCCGGAAAAAACCGCATCTTCGAACGGCTTGACCATCGATCCGTCGCGCGCAAAAGAGCCCAGGTCGCCGCCTTGACCGGCCGAACCGGGGTCTTGTGAATTCTGCTTGGCAAGCTCGGCGAACTTGGCCGGCGTCTTACGCGCACTCGCCGCGAGCGCTTCGGCCTTTTGCTTGGCCGCGGCCTTGTCGGCCTCGGTGGCATCGGGTTTGACCGCGACCAGAATATGGCTCGCCTGGCGTTCTTCCGCCTTGGTGTATTGCTTGACGTTGTCGTCGTACTGCTTCTTCACTTCCGCCGGGTCGACCGTGATCTGCCCCGTGAGCGATTCCGGCGTCAGCACAAGGTATTCGATCTTCACCTCGTCTGGCACTTGGAACACGCCTTGATTGGCATCGTAGAAAGCCTTGACCGCGGCATCGTCTATCTTGACGTCCTTGAGATAGGCGTCGGCAGACACCGTCGCGACCGCGCCTTGCCGCTGCTGATCGAGCAGGGCCAGATAGCGCTCGATATTGCTCGTCGCCGTGATATTGCCGTTGGCGATGGGCTCCTGCAACGGCGCGACCGTCAGTTCCTGCCGCACGCGCTGCTCGAACGCCAGCGGCGTCATGTTTTGCGAGACGAGGAGCTGTTCGTATTTCGCACGCGAAAACTTTCCGTCTTCCTGAAACGGCGCCAGCTCGCCGATGAATTGCGCCAGTTGCGCGTCGGAAACGCGCAGATTGCCGCGACGTACCTGCTGATCGAGCACCCGCTGCCCGATAAGCTGCTCGAGCATCGAATAGCGGACCTCCGGGTTGCTGAACACGGTTGGATCGTAGTCCTTGCCCGCCGACTGGCGCATCCGATCCTGCTGGTCGCTGATGGCGTTCGCGAACTCGACCTGGCTGATCGTCTCGCCCCCGACGCGGGCGACTTCGGTGGCCGAACCACCACCACGAAAGTAGTAGTCCACGCCGAAGAATGCGAACGGCAGAGTGATAAGCGCCAGAATAACCTGGACCAGGCGCTTCTTGCGGTATACGAAATCAAACATGACGGAAACGATTGCCTTATAGCGCCGAATTCATTCGGCCATTCTGCCCAAGAAACGGGGCGGGCGCGAAATGAGCTTCCATTCCACGGTAAAAAAGGGCGAACTCGCGTTCGCCCTTGGATCAATGTTGGCGGAGTGGACGGGACTCGAACCCGCGACCCCCGGCGTGACAGGCCGGTATTCTAACCAACTGAACTACCACTCCTGCTGGTGGGTGCTGAGAGGCTCGAACTCCCGACATTCGCCTTGTAAGGGCGACGCTCTACCAACTGAGCTAAGCACCCGCGTCGGCGCCGTCGGCTCGCGTTTCCTATCCAAAATGCGGAGCTGCGGGCCCGCGGCAGTCCTGCTCATCTTTCAACGCGTTTGTTCCAAGTGAGCGAGCCTGCACGCGGAAAAGCCGATTAGTTTACCGAATCCTTGAGAGCCTTGCCAGCGCGGAACTTCGGTACCTTGGCCGCCTTGATCTTGATTGCAGCACCAGTGCGTGGATTGCGGCCCTGTCGCGCCGTGCGCTTGCCCACGTAGAACGAACCGAAACCGACCAGCGTTACGATGTCGCCCTTCTTGAGCGAATTCTTGATCGAGTTCACCGTCGCATCGAGTGCCCGCCCTGCCGCAGCCTTTGAAATGTCCGCGTGCTTGGCAATAGCATCGATCAGTTCCGATTTGTTCACGAATGGCCCCTTTGGATACTGGATGGAGACGTGGCACTCACGTGCGTGAGACGCGCGACGGATTCGATCTCCGTAGGTACTTTATAGCAATCGCGAAAACCTCAGTCAAGCGCCGCATGCGCGTCATTTTTGCCAATGCTGCCGCGATCGATCGCGAATTCGAATAAGAAAAATAAAAGCGGCGATATCGTTATGGCCGCAACTCATCGGTCTTTCGGATCAGTTGCGCGCACCAAGTGGGCGGTAGCCGCAGCGCGCCATAGCCGCCGCCTCCCCGAAAGGGCGTCGATGTGGACTGCCCGCTGGCGGCACTCGAGATAACGCGCCTAGTGTTTGATGACCAGGGCAGGCGCGTCGACCGGTGGCGCAGCAGGCACCGCGGCAGTTTCTGCGGGAGCTTCCTCGATAGGCGCAGGCTGCCGCTCGAGAGCGTACTGAAGCACCTGCTCGATCCAGCGCACCGGATGTATTTCGAGGCGGTTCTTGATTTCGTCGCCGATCTCGACCAAGTCCTTGACGTTCTCCTCGGGGATCAGCACCTGCCTGACGCCACCGCGTCCCGCCGCGAGCAATTTCTCCTTGAGACCGCCGATCGGGAGCACTTCGCCGCGCAGCGTGATTTCGCCTGTCATCGCGACGTCTGCGCGCACCGGAATACCGGTCAGTATCGACACGATCGCCGTGCAGATGGCCGTGCCGGCGCTCGGCCCGTCCTTGGGCGTGGCACCCTCGGGCAGGTGAATGTGCAGGTCGGTCTTCTGGTAGAAGTCCGCCGCGACACCGAGTTGTTTGGAACGATGGCGTACCACCGACAGCGCGGCCGCGATCGACTCGTTCATGACTTCGCCGAGCTTACCGGTGGTGGTGGTCTTGCCCTTGCC
>DATNNK010000401.1:0-4190 GCA_035601875.1 Casimicrobiaceae bacterium
GTGGCTCTTGCCGATCGATTCGAGCGACACCAGCTCCGGCTGTTCGGCGGCGAACGCATGAACGATCTCGGTCAGCTCAGCGTAACGGACAAAACGATCAAATTGGACGGCGGGCATCGGTTGGTCAGATCGCAGACAAAGCGCGAAGTGTGGCGGCCTTGGCGGCCGCGAGTCAACCACGGGGCACTCGGCTTGCGGCGGCGTCTGACCCAAGTCCCCGCCCAGGCGCGATACAAGGCGCCACAGCGGCGCCCTCTGAGGTAGGCGCAATCCGTCGACTAACGCATCAGCCGGTCAAATGCCGGCGTACCACTCGTACCCCTGGTCCTCCCAGTAGCCGCCTTTGCCGCCGGCGATCTTTTCGAAGCTGTCGACGAGCTCGATGCGCATGACGTACTTGGCATGCTTGTATCCGAGTTGGCGCTCGACGCGAAGGCGAATCGGCGCGCCATTGGCGATCGGCAGCGCCTTGTCGTTGAGCTCGTAGGCAAGTATGGTTTGCGGATGGTAGGCGTCGTCCATGTCGATGCTTTCGTAATACGGACTGCTGCCGTCGCTCTCCATCGGATCGGCGCAATGGAATATCACGTAGCGCACCGCCGCTGTCGGCCGCACCGCTTCCAGCACCGCCGTCAGCGGCACTCCCTTCCATTTGCCGATGGCACTCCAGCCTTCGACGCAATCGTGGCGGGTGATCTGCGTTCGGCTGGGCAGCGCACGCAGTTCCTCGAGCGAAAAAATGACCGGCTTTTCAACCAGGCCACCGACTTCCAGGCCATAACCCGCGAAGCCGCTCGATGCCAGCGCCTTGTACTGCGGGTTTTCCGGCATCGCGGTTCCGTTGCTGCGAAATTCCGGTGAGCGCTCGGACTCCGGGAACTCCTGCGCCATGGACTTGCGCGGCAGGATGGCGCGCTGGGTCTTGCGGGTAAGGACCTCCGTATTGCTCAAAAGCTTCGGAAACCATTCCGTTCGCGAAAGCTTGTCGCAGCCCGCGACCAGAACCGCTCCCGCGGCCGCAAGGGTGCGAAAGAACAACCGTCGGTGTGACGCACGGGAATTCATTTGCTGACCTCCGCCTCGACCCTGTAGCGGCCGGTAATCATTGAGCGCAAGTTGTTCCACAAGCCTGTGATAATCACTTCGAAGACGTGAATCAGCGCGAAGGCGACCAGCAGCCAGGCAACGATAAAGTGGATTGTTCGCGCTGATTGCCGGCCGCCGAAAATATCGACCCAGCCCGGCCACAGCGTGTCGAAGCCGGGAGACATCGCCAAGCCCATCAGAATCACCAAGGGCAGCAGCACAAAGATCACGATCAGATAGGTGAGTTTCTGCAACACGTTGTAGCGTTTCGACGCCTCACCCGAAGGATGGCGAAAATGCAGATGATCGACGATCGACTCCCGGATCGAGCGCAGCTCGGTTCCGGTGGGCGCAAGATCGCGGGCAAGATGGCGGCTGACGATCGAGTAGGCAACATAGCAAAGGCCATTGATCACGAAGATCCAGGCGAAAAACAGATGCCACTGACGGGCCATTGCCAGCCAGCGACCGTCTGGAATGGTCAACCACGAAGGAAAGGCACGTCCGACTAGGTTGCCGTTCGGACCCTTCGAGGCCCCCAACAAGCCGGTAGTGACGAATTCGTGACCGAAGATCCGGGTTATGCCGGTCACCCTGTCGGAGGCGTCGGTCGCGGATTCGATTTCGAGAATGGGCGGGCGGCCGGTATAGGACGACTTGCCCCAGTACAACGCCGGATGCGCACTGAAGATATTGAGCCCGCTCATCAGCAGAATCGTCAGCGCAATGACATTGATCCAGTGCATGACGCGAACCGGCAGCGTGTGGCGGTAATAAAGGTAGTTTGCCGCCGTGCGCCCGGCGTCGCTGCTTTGGTCCATGAATTTCTCCTGATTCGATCCGATAGCAACGCGCAGGGCCATACTTCATCCAAGTGTATCTCGCCAAGCGCGACCGATCCAGACGCCGGCCGGCGCACTTGTGCGCTGGCCGGGGACGGACAATCAGGCGCGCATCCGCCTGGGTCCGCTCACGAATGCATTGTCGCGTTCGAAGAAGCGAAGCTTACGTTCGACCTCGCGGGCAATCCCGATTCGAACGCTTACGCCGATGGTTCCCGCGCGCCGGCGCGATGCGCCCAGCCACAGCGGACCCGGGGCGCAAAGGTCGACTCCGTCGAATCGCCGATCGATGTCCATCGCCATCGCCAGGCGGCCGGGGCCGCGGGCGAGGTCGAGCACGCGCTGCGTTCCGCGATGCCGTTGCATCGACCGCAGGCCCTCCAGCGGCTCGATCGCGCGCAGCAGGACGCCCGCTCCTACACCTGGCGATTCGCCGCTGACGTTGACCGCGAACCAGCAGCCGTAGACGAAATAGACATAGGCGTGTCCGCGCTCCAGAAACAGCGAGTTGTTGCGAACCGTGCGGCCGCGGAACGCATGCGCCGCCGCATCGCCGATAACGTACGCCTCGGTCTCGACAATACGGCCGGCGATGCGCTCGCGCGGATGATCGTGGACCAGTATCTTGCCGATGAGATAACGTGCCAGTGTGGCCGTGTCTCGCGGCAACTCGGCTCGGCGCAATCGGCGAACGGGCCCGATTCCCGACGCGGGGTGTTCGGTTTTCGCTGTTGAAGCTGTCGCCACTTTCGCTGCCGTGCATTCCGGATCGAGCAATGATCGCAACGACCGACAGTCGAGCCGAGCGTGTGGCGCAAGTCAATATCGATCAGCGGAGCGCGCCTTAAGACCGAGCCGCGGCAAGTGATGCGGCCCTCCCGCCAGGCGGCCTAGGTCCTCGCGCTGGTCGGCATCGTCGCACAGACGCGAGTCCCGCGACCTTCCGCGCCGGGCTTGACCGACAGCTGACCACCGAATCGCAACAGCCGCTCGCGCATGCCCAGGATGCCGTGCGAAGAAGGATGTTGCAGCGGCTCCGGCGCAATACCCTTCCCGTCGTCGTCAATGCGGAGGCCTATTTCTTTGTCGGCGATGCAAAGCGAGACCCGGACACTTGATGCGCGCGCATGTTTAGCGGCGTTGGTCAGCGATTCCTGCGTGATGCGAAACAGCGTCAGCGCAGCCTCGACATGCAGCGGCGGGAGTTCCGATGGAAGGTCCAGCTCCGCCGGTATACCGCTATTTTTGGACCAGTCCTCTACGTGATTCTTGAGCGCGACGGCGAGCCCGAAGTTGTCGAGAAGCACCGGACGCAGACTGGCGACGATGCGGCGTTGCGCGCCCACCGTCGCCTGGAGCAAATCGATGACCTCCTGCTGTTCGTCTACCAGCTGCGGCGCAACTTCCCGCAACTGTTCCTTCAGGCGTCCGAGCCGTATGGAAAGCACGGTGAGCAAGGAACCCATGTCGTCGTGCAGTTCGCCTGCAAGCTTTGCGCGCTCGCTTTCCGCGACCTGGAACAAATGATGCGACAGCTCGGTCAGCTCGACGGTGCGCGCAATGACCTTTTCGGCGAGTCGATCGTGTGCTTCGCGTAGCGCTTCCTCCGCCTGTTTGCGCGCGCTGATATCGATGAGCACGTTGACCGCGCCCAGCAGCCCGCCCTCGCCGTCGATGAACGGATTGGCATGGGCGAGCGTCGTCACCCGCACTCCGTCTGGGCGCTCGACGATGATCTCCTGGCCGTTGTATTGCTGGCGCTCGCGAAGCGCGAGCGCCATCCAGCATTGATCGTGGGCGATGGGTGTTCCGTCTTTGGAAAAAAGCTTGAACGACCCGCAAAACCGGTCGCGGGCATCGTTCAGCGCCGGCGTGCGTCCCCATAGTGCGACTGCATGCTGGTTGAAGTAGGTGATGAGCCCGTCGGCGTCACATGTATATGCGCCTGCGGGCAGCACCTCCAGCAGGCGATGGAATTCCGATCCGTTGTGGTTGGCTGCTTTTGAAGTCGATCGCGGCGCGTTCCTGTCGGTCTTCGGTGTGGTTGTCTTCGTGTCCATTGCCGGGCCTCTGTGCATCGCGTGTTTGGATTCTACGACTTTCTGCGGACCGAATGCGAGCAAGGAAGCGTTTCAGAATGCCCGTATGTTTCATTAATGTGAGTTGTAGGCCTACCTCTGATACGCGACGCCCGTCGCGCCTACGACGTGAGGGTCCAACGGCACGTTCCCACGTCTCACTTCTTGACGTTCCGAAGATGCA
>DATNNK010000402.1:0-4436 GCA_035601875.1 Casimicrobiaceae bacterium
GAACGCGGCCCACCGCGAGCAGCAAGTGCGATCCGCCGATCTCGCGCGGTTCCTGTTCGCAGCTTACGTGCACCGCGATGCCCTGCGGGCGTCGCTCTGCCCGCAGACACTTCGCGTTGAGGCGAACAGCGACCCCCTCGCCTTCGAGAATCGCCTGCACCGCCAGCGAAACCTCCTCATTTTCGCGGGCGATCAGCCGCGGAGCCATTTCGACGACCGTAACTTCGCTTCCAAAGCGCCGGTACATTTGCGCGAATTCGAGCCCGACGTAGCTGCCGCCGATGATGATCAGATGTGCGGGCAGGAAGTCGATGCCCAGCATGCCGGTGCTGGTCAGGTATTCGATGTCGCCCAAGCCGCCGATCGCGGGGATCGTCGGCCGGCACCCGGTATTGATGAAAATCTCCGGCGCGGTCAACCGACGTTCGCCGACGGAGACCATGTGCGCCGCTTCGAAGCGGCCTTGACCTTCGATGACCGTGAGATTGGGCGTGCCGCGCAGCCAACGCTCTACATTGCCCGTCGACTCGGCGACGATCGCGTCCTTGCGTGCCTTCACGCGCGGCATATCAACATTGACGGCGCCATCGATGGTCACGCCGAAGGCCGCCGCATTGCGGGCGACATGTGCGGCGCGCGCGCTGGCCACCAGTGTCTTGGTGGGTATGCAGCCAACGTTGACGCAGGTGCCGCCAAAGCGTTTGCGCTCGAGGATCGCCGTCTTGCGACCTAAGCTCGCAAGACGGACAGCGAGCGGCGGGCCGGCCTGGCCGGTGCCGATGACGATTGCGTCGAATCGCTCCTCGCTCAACGATGCCCTTTCAACCGATCGCTCTTCATATTCATGACGATGCTGCGGCCGCGAAGAACACGGTTGGTTTGTCTAGGAAAACTTTATTTCTTGTCCTTGTTCTCCGACCAGTTCCGCAGCGCAGCGATCGTCTTTTCGACGTGCTTGGTAGGATTCAAGCTCACGTAGTGGTAGTGGCCGACACGGGATGCACCTACTCCGGTAAGATCGTAGGGGGCCGCCGAGCGGCGAGCGGTCAGGGCCGATGTTCGCTGCCGGTCACAACATCGGGCGCGGAGTCGAAGTAGCTGATCGCATCGTTAAGCAGCGACAGCGCTACCGACGTATTGCCGGCCGCAAGCTGGTCCTTGGCGTCGATGATGTACTGCCGGAGCTTCTGCTCAAACGCCTCTGCCTGATCGAGCTCGGCGATCAGGCGTGCGACTTCGCGATTGCTTTCGTCCTGCATTGCGCACCTTCCGCGCGAACCGCGCGATCGGATCGGCGTCAGGCGTGGTCCGCGCGCAGATTGTAGCCGGCACGCAGAGGCAGCATGGCCTCGCGCACGCGCGGAGCGCCGCGCTTGTCGCCCTTGCGAGTGACCTTGATGTCCCAGTTGCAGCCTGTCTCGTCGGGAAGATGCGCAACGATGCCGACCTCGTATCCCGCGCACTCCGGAATCCTGGCGATTTCCTCGTTCGCGATGGCCTTGAGCTGCTCGTAGTCGACGAGCTTCCTTGCCCTGGTGGCCTTCCAGAATGCATACGATTCGCGCATGGAAGCGGTGTGCGACTCATCGATAATTCGGGTCATGATTGCGATCTTCAGAACTTGGGGTTGGTGATGCGATTCGAACCCATGGCAACCGGAATTACAATAAACGACCCCGCTGCCGTGTGTTATCTATTTTACTACTTACGCACTGCCACAGCCAAGTCTTTGTGCGCTTTCGCGCCTATCGCCTCTGCCATTGTGACAAGAAAACAGTGCACGGGTTGAAGACCCCGTTCCGACGTGTAGGCGATGAGCTGATTCGAGTCCTGCGATGAGAAGACGGGACTGTAAGAGCCTGACTGACACTTCTCTTCCGCAACTCGAGGTGGCATCCGCGGTTGACGATGTTGCGAACCGTATCGGCTTGAGTCGGACCCGCCATCGCGCGTGATGAGCTACTCCATCGCGCGCGCGATTCTGTCCGGGGTAAGCGGCAGGTCTCTCGCGCGCACACCCATCGCATTGAACAGAGCGTTGGCCACGGCTGCCGCGGTCGGCCCCGCAGCGCATTCGCCAACGCCCAGCGCCGATTCCCCCGGCCGGCTCAGGATCAGCACCTCGACGTCAGGTACTTCATCGAAACGCAGGATCGGATAACTTTCCCAGGAGCGCGACAACACCCGGTCTCGATCCCACAGGACCTGCTCCTTGAGAGTCCAACTGATCGCTTGAACAATCCCGCCTTCGATCTGGTTGGTAAGCCCGTCGGGGTTGACCACCTGGCCGGCGTCGACCGCGGCGACGACGCGCGTCACTCGCAAGGCCTCGCCGACTTCGACTTCGGCAACCACCGCGCAATAAGCGCTGCGATTCTTGTAGCGGGCGAATCCGAGGCCGCGCCCGCGCGCGCCATCGCCCTTTTCGCCTACTGTCCATCGGGCGGCCTTCGCGACCGTCTCGATTACCTCGCGCGCCCGCGCGTCCCGCAGATGACGCAGCCTGAACTCGATCGCATCGGTGTCGGTGGCGGCGGCGAGCTCGTCGACGAACGACTCGATCGCGAAGACGTTGGCAAACGCTCCGAGCGAGCGCAGTGCCGAAACCCGGAGCGGCATATCGGCGATGAAGTTGTAGCCGATTTCCTGCGCCGGGAAGTCGTAGAGTGGGATCGCGTTCCTGTCCGCGCCCCCGGTCGGTTGCGGCACATCCTTGGCCGGTGGCGGCGGAAAAGGCGGATCCATGTGCCAGGCGGCAAGAAGGTTTATGCCTTCGCCCCATCCGGGTCGCTTGATATGCGTATGGCTCCAGATCTCGTGTTTCCAATCGACGATTCGATCCGTCGCATCGAGCGACGCGGCAACTCGCACCACCATCGCAGAACCATAGGGCGACCAGGCGAGCTCATCCTCGCGTGTCCACTGAACGAGCACCGGGCGTGCACAGGCGCGAGCAAGCAGTGCGGCGTCGAGCGCGACATCGTCGGCGCCATTGTGCCCGTAGCAACCCGCACCATCCTTGTGGATCACCTCGACGTCAGC
This sequence comes from Casimicrobiaceae bacterium, assembly GCA_035601875.1. Taxonomy (GTDB): domain Bacteria; phylum Pseudomonadota; class Gammaproteobacteria; order Burkholderiales; family Casimicrobiaceae; genus PALSA-1003. The sequence goes on from DATNNK010000402.1 coordinate 3,043, forward strand.
GGCAGCGGCGCCGATAACCTCGGCGATCTGGCCGCGCAGGAAATGGCTGCCCTGCGTGTGCGACCAGATTGTGAGCTTGCCGCGGTCGTGGCGCGCCAGTGCGCAGGAGGGCCCGATCGAGGCGTGCGCAATGTAGGGTCTCGAGTAGCTCGCCTCGAAGCGTCGCACCGCGCCGGCGACCAACCCTTCGCCCTGCCGATGCACGAGCGAGCGCACGCTCGGCAGCGCCGGCAAAAAATCACGCACTTCCGTGGCCGATGGAAGCAAGGGCCCCTCCACCCACGAGGCGGCGGCCCGCGCGGCCCGAAGCGCGCTCACCGCCTGCTCCTCACGCTCGGCGCAGAGGCCGATGAAATTCCCGCTCACCAGCACCGCAACGATGCCCGGCATCGCGCGGATCGCGCCGGCGTCGAACGCCGCGAGCCTGGCCGAATACGACGGCGGCCGCAGCACGCGGCCAAATACCATGCCCGGAAGCTCGAGGTCGTGCACATAGGCCGCTCCGGTGATCTTGGCGCGAAGGTCCCGCCGTGGCGCGCTGCTGCCGACAAGCCGATGCTGGGCCGACGTCTTCGGCGCCGCAGCGCCAGTCGCGTCGCGGGCGAGGCTCAAGCGAGGCGCGAGATCCCAATAGCTCGTGCGCAGATCGGTTCCAGCGACTTCGATCGTTCCGTCGCGGACTCGCAGCTCCGCGACGTCGACTTCGAGCTCCCGCGCGGCAGCCTCGAGAAACAAGCTTCTCACCTCCGCGCAGGCGAGCCGGATCGACGTGCCTCCGATCTCGATCGACTGGCTGCCCGCGGTGTACCACTCGTCCGGCGATCGCGTCGTATCGCCGGCCACCAGAGACAGGCGCTCGAGCGCCACGTCCAGCTCGTCGGCCGCAATTTGCGCGATGGCCGTCTCGATGCCCTGCCCGAGCTCGACCTTCCCGCTGAACACCGTCACCGTGCGGTCGACGTTGAAACAGACCCAGCGGTCCAGGCGTGGCGTGGTCTTGAGGCTTTGCGGAAGCGACGGTGGAATCATGTCTTGGGCGACGCCCGCATTGCGCGAGCTGCCGCGCGGATCGCTCGCAGAATCCGCACGTGAGTGCCGCAGCGGCAAAGATTTCGATCCAGGGCGGCAGCGATTTGCGTATCGCTCGGGTCTCTCTCGCGCTGGAGCAAGGCCACGGCCGAAACGATGATGCCGTCGATGCAGTATCCGCATTGGATGGCCTGCTCGTCGATAAACGCCTGCTGCAGCGGGTGGAGCCCAGACTCGCCGCCAATCCCTTCGATGGTGGTGACCTCGTGACCGGGAACCGACCAAAGCGGCGTGTCGCACGACGGCACGGCATTGCCATCCAGGAGCACGTTGCACGCGCCGCACTGCGCCTCGCCGCAGCCGAA
>DATNNK010000403.1:0-4598 GCA_035601875.1 Casimicrobiaceae bacterium
CATAAACGACCGACGTTGCTGAGCCTGTCTGCTCAGGGTCGGCTTCATCCGGTCGCGAGCGTCTCAGTGTGGGCTGAAGACGCGAGAATCGATTGGGCTACTCACGAGTTGCCTTGCTGACCGAATGTAAAATGAGCCGTCCATATTGTTGGCTAGACTTGCCCCACCGCAACATTTATTGGGGGGAATCTTCAGGTGCCGAGGCTGTCCCGACTTGCGGAGCGGCCCCGCAAGGGCGCGTCGACGTTTCTACGCCGGGCGACTTACATCCGCGGTTCCCCATTTCCATTGACCCAGATCGTCGGCGGGGGCGGCGCGCCCAGCTGCATGTGGTGCTCAAGGCCGTCGAAGTAATACATTACATCCCAGTAGTCGGGACGCGCCGAACCGGGAACGACAGCGCAGCGCTGGACGTCCTGGCTGTACACCCCGCCCGGGCTCCTTCCGACATTGGCCCCGATCGCGGCTCCCGCTACAGCACCGCCGGCCGTCGCCACGTCCCGCCCACGACCGCCGCCGACCTGGTGCCCGAGCACGCCGCCGATGATCGCGCCAACGACCGCACCTGGTACGTTAGGCGCAGGCTGCGGTGGCTCGACGACCTGCTGGCGCTCGACCCAGCAGCGCTGCTCCGGCGGACCGACTACCACGCGAACGGAATGCACCGGAACCTCGAACAGGTGCTCGTCCGGGCGCCGGCCATAGTCATACGCCGGCGGGGGCGGCGGTGGCGCCGCGACCGGATATTGCGCTTGCCACTCGATGGGCCGCGCCGAAGAGATGCGGTTGTTGAAGCCCATCGGGGCCAGCGATGGATAGTTGCCGGGGCTCAGAATCGTGCAGCGGCCGCGAAATTCCGCGTCCTCACACACTTCCCAGCGTCCCTCCTCGACGACCGCCGACGACGCGCGGTCGTTGAATCCCAGAGGGTCGAAGTTCCGGGTGGTCGTATCGACCCTGAAACTGGCCCCCCTGAACTCCTCGCCCTCGTAAAAGGTGACTTGCGCAGCCGCCTGCGTCGCCAAAATCAATCCGGCGGAAATGATCGCAATCTTGAGTCTCGATCGCATCGGTTTTCTCCTCACCGTTCCGCGACTGGCGTGGAGGTCGGCATCGGGTACGCGAACTAAAACGCGCGAGACCGTCCCGGCGTTGTCACGGCAGCGACGCCGCGGACGAAGGCGACCTAGCAACCGGGCTCAGCGACCGGCAACGTTTAACCATCGATTGAATTTCCGGACCGGCTTGTTACGCCTTCTTAACCCAGGCCGTACACAACCACTCGCATTGCCAAGATGCGATTCGATAATAGCGGTTCCGCAGCTAGCCATTAAATTTTTCGTTTTTGCTCGTTTGCCTCGTCCTTAATCGCCTTACCGCCCTGCTGGATGTCTGTGCCCGCACCCGCGATGGTGTTGCAACCTACAAGCGTGCCAAATAGGCTAGCGAAGAACAGTGTCGCCAATAAGGGTACGACAATTCTTTTGATCATTTTGGATCTCCTTGTGGGGTTAATCTCTTACGCTCCCACCAATCGTCGGGCGCCTCCATATGCGCCACCATTGTTTCCGTTCCTTGCGAGGTAATCTGTTCGCTGGCGCACACAGCAGCAGGTATTAAATACCCACGGCGCTCCATTGCCACGACACGCGACTGTCCGTTGGGGCAACACGACCGTCCGCTCAGGGTCTGTTGTTAGCCCGTACGGCGATGACTCGGCGCGAAGTATCGATTGTCTTTCGTATCGCCGCAGGAATGCGCGGCGGTCCTGACGCAGCAGAGGCGACAGTGGCCTATCGGTTCGTCGGCATCAGGATGGCGCCCGCGCCGACCCGCGCTATCCATCGCCGCTGCAGCGTGCGCCGCGCGGCATCGCTCAAGCTCTGCTGCAAATGGGGCGCTATTTCCACCGCCGGCGCGGCGACCGAGTGAAGGGCGCGGCCGGCTGCGGCGGTCTCGAGTTCCGTCGGAATTGGGACCAATGTCGTCACCAGCGCTGCGAAGACGTCGGTCAGGTTGGTCGCGCCGTTGGCATTGGTCGTTACATAGAAGGGCACGAACGTGTTACCGACGCTCGTTAGCGCCTGATAGTCGCCGAGGAAAAGACCCAGTGCAAATGGCGCGATGCCGAGATCGAAGCTGCCCGCGACATGACTCTCGCGCCAATTCACCCCGTCGACCGAGGTGATGAGCCAGTAATCGGTGGCCAGCGTGGCCGCTCCGGAAACGTGGTTACGGAAATCGTAGTACGTCACGCCAATAGCACCGTCGTCGCGAATCGTCACCGTCGGCAGCAGCGCCTGTACGCTAGGAACACTGTTGACCTGCGTTGGTGTGCTCCATGTAAGGCCGCCATCGTGCGAGCGCGAGAAGGCAATGCCATCGCGGACGCCGCCGGAAAAGCGGGAATCCTGCCACACGACCGCGAGATCGCCGTTCTTGCCAACGGCGATCGATCCCAGGTTGGCGCCGTCGCGGATCGACTGCCCCGTCTCGGGCCAGCGTGTGCCCAGCGCTTGCGACTGGGCGATCGTGATCGGCGGCGACCAGGTCGCGCCCTTGTCCTGCGAGAGGATGACGCGCAGCAGAACCGTCGTCTGGTTGCGGACGGTATTGAATTCGCTGAAGAACAAGACAAGTGTCCCGCCTGGTAGCACGACGATTTGATTGTTGAGGGTCGAGCTCGTGGGTCCGGGATCGTAGATCGAGCGCGCCGGTTCCCATGTGGCGCCGGCGTCGGTTGTGCGTGCGAACCACGTCGGCGCAGAACCGCTTTCGCCGCCGACGACTCGTTCCCAGGTCGCATATACGAAATGGGCGTTGGTCGAATCAGCGGTGATCGAATCCTTGTCGTTCAAGAACTGGCTGCCGTCGCGGATCAACGTGGTCACCGGTCCCCATGTCCGGCCGCCGTCGGTCGAACGACTCACGACGATAGCGCCGAACGAGTTAGGCTCCAACGTGACGCCACCGAAGACAATACCGCTCTGATACGCTGCCCCATCGGGTGCGATCGTGATCCATGGGTCGCTCACGCGCGGGTAATCGCCGCCATTGGCTGCGGTGCCCCCCGTGCAGCGGGAAAGCGGCGCCGACGTGCGCGACCAAGTGCGCCCGCCGTCGAAGGATACGCCGGTGAACTGGCCGGCCGCCCCGCCGTCAGACCACCGATCCTGCTGCCAGACGCCGATAAGGTGGCTTGAGTCGGTGGGATCGCGCGTGACCATCGGCTCGACTTCGGCGCCAGTATAGCGTGTGCCGGTCGCAGCGACGCCATCGCAGCCGGGCGCGAGCGGCGAAAAACCAGACACGCGCACGGTCGTGTCGCTCTTCGCGGCGGCGGTCGCGCACATCGCTACGCCATTCGGACCGTAACCTTCGGCAACATAACCCTTGGCGAGCATCAGCCCCTTCGTGGTCGGATCGGCGGTGTAGCGATGATTCGAATCCGCGCGGTGGTTCCACAACCGGTACACCGGCACGGTTCCCGCGGGGCAGGCACCGGTCGTCGAGTCGGGCAGCGCGATGTAGAACGCGTTCGGCGTTTCATAGACGAAGCTGCGGTAATTCGGGTCGGTCGGGATCTTGGCGAGAACCGCGGCGCATTCCGCGGGCGATGCGGAGAAGAAGTGCGAGTCGGCGGGAGGCGGAATGTAGAAGCGGCAAACGGGATTGACGCCGGGGCCGCCACTCGCCTGGTCAGCAAAAGCCTGAAACGCGAGCCCGGTTCGCGACCAGCCGAAGAAATGTCCGGAATCGAGGGCATCGATATCCGGCTGTAGCGACGTGATGAAGTAATGATCGAGTGGGGTGTTGTAATACTCGATGACCGTCACCGATTGCGCCCGTACCGGAGTCACTGCTGCGCTATATGCCAGCGCGATTACGGTCGCGAAACATCCGCCGATTATAGTGCGCTGCATCGGTTCGGTCCCTTACCTCTGTTTAATGTTGGATTGTCTCAGGCGCACGGTCGAATGCGTCCGCACTGGATCGCTCGACCTGATGGTCAGCTCGACCAGCGAAAACTAGCGTATCTCCGCGACGTGCACGCCCCTTCGGGCAGGGGAAGACTGTACACGAATGAGTTACCGATCGTCAGCTTTCGAACGGGGACCTTCGATGATCAGGCAGCTCGCGGCCAACTCCGGCCATACATGCTTTAAATCGCGTCGGAATGACAGGTCTCAAAGCGGAGCAGACATCGCTCGCAGCCGCAGGAGCGGTGAAGGATCTCCAGAGCGGACCGTCAAGGATGTGCGGCGTCAGCCAACATGAATCGGTGATCGAACGGCTGCAGGCTAAGAAATCGAATTGGCGCTATCGGACCCAAAGCGGTCGTACCGCGCGCCGGGCGCTAACGAATCACTTCCTCTTGAGTCTGCTCCGGCGAAGCGTAGGATTATAGCCGCGTCGGCGAATACGATCCGCAGCCCAACCAGCTCGCGGATACGCTCAGCCCGAGGACAACCAGCAGCTCTTGAGGAGAGGAGATCATCATGGCTGAAAGCACTAGTCCGGCAGTCGTTCTGGTCCACGGCGGCTTCGTGGATGGCTCTGGTTGGGAAGGCGTCTACAAGATCCTCAGGAAGGATGGT
>DATNNK010000404.1:0-23714 GCA_035601875.1 Casimicrobiaceae bacterium
TCGGCCGCAACGGCGCCGGCAAGACCACGCTGTTGCAGCTCATCTGCGGAATCACCCTGCCGACCCACGGCACGGTCGAGACGCGCGGCAGCATCGCGCCGGTGCTGGCGCTCGGCGCCGGATTCGATGCAGAGCTCACCGGCCGCGAGAACGTGCTGATCGGCGGCGCGATCCTCGGCATGCGGCGGCAGTTCATCATCGATCGTCTGGACTCGATTGCCGACTTCGCCGGCATCGGCGAGTTCCTCGACAGGCCGGTGAAGTTTTATTCGAGCGGTATGTATTCACGGCTGGCTTTCGCGATCTGCGCCCATGCCGAGGCCGATATCCTGATCATCGACGAGGTGCTGGCCGTCGGTGACGAGGGGTTCCAGACCAAGTGTTTGAAGTTCATCGAGGACTTTCGCCGGCGCGGCACGGTTCTATTCGTATCCCACGGCCTCCCGCAGGGGCTGTGCAGCCGGGCAATCTGGATCGACGGCGGCTACATTCGCGCAGCGGGCGACCCTCAGAGCGTCGTGGACCAATATCATGAGGCGCTCATCAACGAAAAGGACGACGCCGAGCGCTTCCACATCGGCAACTGAGTGCGCCGCCGAACTAGCCGGCGCGCCGCGCCTGCTGGCGCATCAGAAGGAACAGCGCGAGCGTGAGCTCCGCGGCGATGAGCGCCAGCACCGGCCATATCATCCGACCGTCCTGCGGAATCAACGACTCGGTCGAAATCATGATTGCGGTATGGATCGCTGCGATCACGAAGCAGGCGAGCACCACGTGCGCCTCTTTGCGACCGCCGCTGTTGCCCCAGGTCATGATGAGCATGATCCCGAGCAGTGCGTGCACAATGGCCAACGGTGGCACGCCGAAGCGCTTGAGCGCCTCGCTTCGCCAGCGGTTGGATTCGCCCGGGTCGTTTTCGTACTGCGTGTGCGCTCTCAGGAACTCCGGGGTGCTTAGCTCGAATTCCCCCGTCCAGGTGCGCTTCGGCGGATCGGTGCCGGAAAGACCGCTCGCCTGCACAATGCGCTCGAAATTGACGATCTCCACCTGCGGGTCGCCGGCCCGCTGCGTCTGAATGGTTCCATCGAACAGGATCATCAGGGTCTGCTGCTCGCGGCGCACGAACGTGGCCCAGCGCGCGATGAACGTCTTCTCCTCGTTTCCCGCGAACTCGCGCATGAAGATGCCGCCGATGGAATCGTTATCGATCCGTTCCTCGAAGTAGATCACCCGCTTGCCGCCATCGAGGCTGTAGAAACGATTGGGCTGCAGCAGCGCCGGCGTCGGCGCGTTCTGCACGATGTTGACCACGTCCTGCAATTGGCGGGCGGCAAGTGGTGCGACGTAGCACGACAGCGAATATCCAATTGCGGTGCCGAGCACGGCCACGAAAATCGCCGGAGCGCTGACCGACATCACCGACAATCCCGCCGAATAGAGCACCGGCAGCGTGCTCTCGGAGAGAAGGTGGCCGTAGTACCAGGTGGTGGCGATGCCGACCGCGACGGGCAGCACCAGGTACAGGATTGCCGGTGCGATCCCGAATAGCGCCGGCCAGAAGAATTCGGTGTGAAGAGCGGCAGGCGGAAGATGACCGAACAGCGATACCACGATCAGCGGCGCGACCAGACCGAGGAGGACGAGTAGGCAGGCGAACATCAGCCGCTTCGTCAGATGGCGATGAATGATGTTGGTCATGCAGGATCGTATCGTTAGCCAATGATCGCGACGAGAGCACCCGGCGTGGCCGGTCGAGAAGGCAATCCACGCACCGGCTGCATTGGACCACAATTGAGCGAATTCGAGGCCGGGCGCCACCGGCAAACGGCGCTGCCGTGCAACAAGGCGGGCGCGGGATTGCCCATTGAGTCAATCACATTCTCGGCGTAGAGCGCGGGCCCGGACAAAAAAGTCGTCACATGCACATCGGCTCGGACCGAAGACGGCGAAGCGGACTCGACTTGTCGCAAGTTGCTAATCCATACGCCATCAACTAAAACGACTGCGGAGAAGTGGCGGCAAGTGTGACTTGCTGGAATTTTGTCTGACGGCGCCTCCTGCCGGCCAGAGCAGCTGAGTGACGAGCCGAGGTGCTTCGAAGCGTGCGAATTTCCAAGTCTCGTTTGATCGTCGTGACGTCCCAATGAATCAGAATATTCTTATTATTGAATTCGATATCTTTGGGTCGATCGGCGGCGGACAGACCGTTTATCAAAACATAATCCTCAAGCGGCCAACCGACACTTTTTACTATTTCACGGAGACGAGCGATCCTGAACCGCTTCGGCCGGCGAATGCAATTCCCATTTTGTTTCGTCAATACTATCGGCACCGGGTACTGCACGTGCCTACCCAGCAGCGGCATTTCTTTGAGCGCTACCACGAACTCCTGGATATGGCCCGGTCGATCTACGAAGCGTTTGGCCAATTTCATTTCGATGTAGTCGATACCCCCGATTACCGGCAGGCGGGCCTCTTCGTGCGCCAAGCATTCGCGCGGCACGGCATCGGTGTGGGCCGCGTGGCGCTCGCCATGCACGGGACCTTATCTTCGGCATTCAGGTTAGGCTGGCCATGGAATGATGACCCCGCTCGCCAATTCGCAGCGTTGCGAATGCGCGAACATCTGCAGTTTCGCGCGGCAGACTGCCGTTATGCCCTCAGCGAGTTCTATGCCGACGAGTTCAAACAGTATTCGCGACTGCCCATCAATATGCTCGACCCTCTCGCGGTCATCCGGCGGCCGAAGCTCGCACTTTCGGAAGCGAAAGATCATCCTGCCGATCTCGCGTTCGTCGGCCGGCGCGAGCGGCGCAAGGGCCCCGACCTGTTCGTCGATTTTGCGTGGTGGGTTCCGCGCGAAAAATACCGCCGACTTATGCTGCTCGGGGGTGACGGGCTCAATCATCAACGACGCGGATCTGCTGCCATCGTCGAAGCGATGGCGCACCGGCGTGAGCTGAGCATCGACAGCACGCCCTCGTTTGCGCAGAGGGATCTGCGCGCCCTATCGCACAGCAAGACGGTCGTATGTCTTCCCTCGCGCTATGATCAGTTCAATCTCGTAGGGCTGGAGACCTTGCTCGATGGATGCCCGACGGTTATCAGCCGGCGTGCCGGCATCGCCGGCTACATCGAGAAGGCGCTGCCAGCGCTTTCCTGGCTATTGATCGACATCACTTGCGATCGTTCGGCGGCGGGAGTGATCGATGGGATTCTCAGCGACTATGACGGCTGTCGTAAATCTGTCGCGGAGGCAATACAGCGCGCCGATTTGAAGCCGAATTTTCAATCCATCGAGAACATTTACGATCAAAGTCACGTTGTCGATACCGCGGCGCGTCGAGCCATGCACGATCTTGCCGATCGGTTCGCTCTTTTTTCCATTCGCGGAGCCATCAAACCGGTCGCGACGCCGCAGACGCTATTCCAGCGGTTGGCCAAATACGTCGATCAAACGCTCAACCGGCTGAGCGAAAGCCGTCTGGGCGTCGCCGTGGACCGTTGGCGGAACAAACTATCCGCTTGGCTGCAGACGTTGCGAATGAGCTGGCGCGGCGGGGCAGCACTTCAGGCCTGGAGCGACGCTTTGGTGCAACGGCTCATAAGAATGGTCCTCAACGCCGACAAGACCGCAACTGAATTTTTCAACTTACTTTGGAGGAGGAGCATCCGCCAGAATATCGTCATATGGAGCGAACGCTCCAGCGCCGAACGCCTGAACAAGCTCCGCTACCTCACCGATATTATTTCGAACCGACGAACCGATCGTGTGCGCCAGTTCCGCGAAATGATGCGTCTTGAGCACCTACGCGGAAACGACCTGATCGCGGCCACCTATGGCCTGCGCATCATCCGTTGGCTCGGCGGTGACGACTTTCAGCTGCTGCCACTAATCAAGAAGACACTTGTGCAGCATGGATATGCACGTGAGGCGGAGGCGGCTGAAGTCATGTACGGCGACCCCGCCAAGGCGGAGATCAAGAGCCGCGCATTTCTCGACGATCAGCTGCAGCGCCACCGCACCAAGCCCAAGCTTCCCTTGGACAATCTCGACGACCGTCGCGGCAATGCCAATCCCAAAGTTTCGGTGATCGTGTCGCTGTACAATGCGGAAGATAAATTTCTGACGTTCCTGCGGATGTTGCGCCAGCAAACGATAATTCAGTCCGGCCAGCTCGAGGTTGTTTTTGTCGACAGCGGCTCGCCGACGCGCGAGTACCAACAGTTTCAATCGGCGTGGTCGGAAGCGCCGTTCCCTGCCGTATTTGCGCGATCAAAGGATCGCGAGACCATTCAAGCCGCGTGGAATCGGGGCCTGCATCTCGCCCGCGGCGAATACGTCGCCTTCCTCGGCGTCGACGAGGGCATCCGGCCAGACTGTCTACAAATTCTCGCGACCGAGCTCGATCAAAATCCGGAGATCGATTGGGTGATCGCGAACTCCATCGTGACGTCGGTCGACCGCCATGGCGTCTTCGACCATGACATCATGGTCTATGACCGCACCGGCTATCGCCAGGATTGGGCGTATCTCGATTCGACGTTTCTCAGCTATGTCGGAGGCCTCTATCGCCGCAATATTCACCGATTAGGCTACTACGACGAGACCTTCCGAGCTGCGGGCGATACCGAATTCAAGAATCGCATCCTGCCGTATATCAAGAGCAAGCACGTGCCCAAACCGTTGGGTGTGTTCAACAACTATCCGGACGGACAAACCACCCATCACCCCCGCGCCGAGATCGAGGACCTGCGGGCCTGGTATCTGCACCGCAGCGTCGCCGGCGTTTCCTACGCGTTCAATCAGCGTCCTACGGAAGACCTGATCGCGATGCTGCAGGACACGCTCGGCTATCGCAAATGCTACACGCAACATCTCAGCACCGACATCGACCTCGCCGAAAGCCTGTCAATTCAACTTTCCCGACGGCCTGACGGCGGCCAGTGGAAGGATGCACACTCAACCACGGCAAAGATGCTGGACCTCTACCGCGCTCTTGAGTTGCTGCCGAACAACGATACTCTTCTCGATCCATACTCCTTCTTGCGCGACTGTTTGAAGATCCGACGTCTACGCAAGAGATACAAAGGCAGCCAGAGTTCGAACCGATCGCTGGCGTACGACGTGTTCAACGACAACCGTTACGAACAACATTGGTGGTCGTGGAGCAATTGAACCGCACAGACAACCGGACGCTTTGCCAACCGTTTCCTGAATTCCGCGGTGTGCAAAATGTTACCGCCGACCCGCGGTCAGCCGTTTTACATTTACAGTTGCAGACAGAGCAATTACAACGATACGGGAAGAGCGGTTCTGGGGGCGGGATGCAGCATTTCTGGGTGAGGCTGATCAACTCGGCGTGCTACTTCGCCGGATCTTGGATGCTTTCCCAGCGATTGTCGGTCGCGGCACTGATCAGCGTTACGGTCTATCTGCTGGCTTACTCCGGCTATGGATGGCTTGCGCTGCAGACCGCCGGCATCGCGACGCTTCTCGCCGGCTTCGCCCGTTACTTCGCGATTTTCAATTTTTAGGGCGATTCAGATGAACCGCCGGGGGATGGTTTTGGAACTTTTCGAATGCCTGCGTCGTCGAATTGCGATCGCATTTTCTGTCGCAACGCACGCCTGCGACAGGAGGGCCATCACCGGCGAGCTTATCTTGCTGAATTGTTGGTTCCAATCGTATTGTCTACAGTTGCAAAATGCTTCGGTGACGGCAAGCGGGGCCGCGCCGTGGGTTTCACTCATCTGACTTCCTTGCGGATGATCGGTTTCTCTGAATGAGCAACGCGGCGGCTTGGGCGCAAACGGTGAAAGCGTTCGTCAAGCGCCAGCTCGGTCTGGCCGACTTGGCGGACTTCGAGCGACTGAAGGCATCCGCTGACGAGCTGAAGTCGGACGTTAGCCGGCTCCAATCTGCTGCCGCTATTTTCCCGTTGCCGAAGTGGTGGGAATCCAATTTCTGGGAGCCGACAGTCCAGCTTCCGATCCGCGATTTCTGCAAGCCGGGTGATGTCGCATTCGACGTTGGCGCCAACGCGGGCGGTCTCACGTTGCTAATGTCACGGCTTGTAGGACCGCGCGGCCTAGTCTGCGCCTTCGAGGCGAGCCCGCGTATCATCGATAAGACGCAATGGAATCTCGTCCAGGCCGGCTGCTTCAATACACAGCTTTACTTCCGTGCCGTCTACCACACCTCGCGCCAATGGCTGCGCCTCTATGAAGGCACTCACCTCAATGACTCGGTCTATAACCGTCCCCTTGGTGATGCCGGCGCGAGCTACGAGGTCGAAACGCTCGCACTCGACGATTTCGTCGCGGAGACCGGTCTCACACCGAGCTTCATCAAGATGGACATCGAGGGTGCCGAATTCGACGCGCTCACGGGCATGGCGCGGCTCATTGCCGAGGAGCGGCCGGTTTACGTGCTGGAACAGAGCGCCGAGGACCCGCGTTGCTACGATCTCCTAACCACCGCCGGATACAGGGCGGTCGACCTGTCGAGCTATCGCAGCCTGCCCAACAAGGCCGATTTCGCGGCCACCGGCGGCATCGCCAATATTCTTTTCGTCCATCCGGAGTCGCACCCGGCTTCGCCCTATTTGCGGGAGGACAAACCGATCCTGGTGGCGACGCTGTCGGCGACGGATTTCGAGCGAGACGCTACGGGGTCGGTGCGTCTCGTTCGGCCACTGTCACTCTCCCCGGGACGCTACATGTTCAAGATTCTGTGCGCGGCAAGCGGCACCGATAACGAGGTCTTCGCCGGCCTGGAAACCGATCAGGAAATGATCTTTCGCTACCATGCCTATTCTCACCTCCTCGCCTCGTTCTATCGGAATTGGGTAATTCATCTCGCGCGCCCGACCGATGTCCGCCTATTCTTTCGTTTTATTCGCGGCACGGACTCGACGTTGCGGTGGGACGGAGCCGAGGTCTATCGGCTGCCTGCGTTTGACGGCATGCGATATTCGGCGGCGTGTTGAAGGAGCGTCTTGGCCAATGAACCAAGTCTCTAGCGAACTTGCTAACGCGACGGTACACCAGCGTCAGCTCGGCCTTGAGCAGCCACCAGCATATGCGATGTTCAACGACAATTGCGAAGAGCAATATGGGTGGTCGTGAGCGATTGGCTCGGGCCAGAAGAGAATCAGGATGAAATCAGAGCCGATCAAACGTTTGCGTCGTTGGATTACAGGTGATTCTTCTTTCGCCGACACGCCGCAATACGAGATGCTGCCAGGAACAGACTATTCAAAGTATGCTCTGCCGATTGATTACATGCCGTCGCGCGATTTTCGACCGCGATGGGGATACAGCAAATCGCGGATTGCGTCCCTCGACACATGGTTCCGCGCGTCAGCAGATCGGTACCGGTCGTTTCTGGCCGACATGCGAGAGAATGCAAAGAAGCTGGCCACCATCCCGATGGAGTTCGACCCAAAAAACCTGCCACAGCCCGCTTGGATGGGTGTTCCTTACAATCCGTTTGACAGCGTGGCCCTTTACACAATGATCCGGAAATACAAGCCGAAAATTTATTTGGAGATCGGTTCCGGGATCACTACCTGTTTTGCGAAGCTGGCGATCCGGACCGAGGAGCTGACGACACAGGTCATCTCGATCGATCCGGAACCGCGTGCGCAGATTGATGCGATCTGCGACAAGATCATTCGTGCTGGGCTTGAGACTTGCGACCTCGATATTTTCGATCAGCTGCAGCAGAACGACATACTATTTTTTGACGGCACGCACCGAAGCTTCATGAATTCCGACGTGAGCGTGTTTTTCATCGATGTCTTGCCGCGCCTGAAACCCGGCGTCATTGTTCATATCCACGACATCTCGCTGCCGTGGGATTACCACGATTTTTTCAAGAACTGGTATTGGAACGAGCAATACCTGCTTGCGGTGTACATGATGGGAAGAATGGACCGCATCGATCCGCTCCTACCAACGTCGTTCATTTGCCGTGACCAAATGTTCGCATCAGAATTTACAGTGCCAATGATCGACTTCGGGCAAAAGAATGATGCCTGGCGCGGCGGCGGCGCCATGTGGTTCGCCCACCTCACTGCTGCGAAATAACCCGCCTATCCTTGATCCTTGCGATCGGCCGGATGTCTTTTGAATTACCGTTCAGCTACCGGAGTTTGAAAGAGTGTTATCCACCTTTGGCCACCCCAGGTCCGCTATTGGTATCCTACATTCCAATTTACTCTCGCAGGGCCGCAATCGCGGTGTTTGAATTTGTCGGGTACGCCTCCAGTCTGTGCCACAGGCACATAGCATGAAAATTCTCGTCACCGGCGGCGCGGGCTATATCGGCTCGATCCTGGTCCCCGTGCTGCTGGAAAAAGGCCATGCGGTCACCGTGCTCGATACCTTCGTCGACGGCGGCACGCAGCTCGTGCAATGCTCCCGGTTTCTCGGCTTCGAGCCCGTGCGCAGCGGCGGCACCATGTGGTTCACCCACCTGACTTCTTTGCAAATGATCGGTTTCTCTTAATGAGTAACTACGAATCTTGGGCGCGAGGAGTAAAAAGATTCGTCAAGCACCAGCTCGGCTTGGCGGACTTAGCAGACTTCGAGCGGCTGAATGCAACCGCTGAGGGGTTAAAGTCAAAAATCGAACAGATCGAACACGACTTTATGCGGCTGAATGCAACCGCTGAGGGGTTAAAGTCAAAAATCGAACAGATCGAACACGACTTTATAATGCCGAAGTACCAATATTCGAGTCCGATTGACTATTCGACCGAAACCTGGCCGCCCTCCTATGATCCTCCCGTTCGCCTTCCCGGTGTCGAGCTGCCGATCCCTCCCGCGAAAGTTCGGGCAGGCTATTCCCCCGAAGACGATAAATTCTATCTCGAATGGGGAAAGTCAGATCACGACTTGTTCCTGAGTCTGATCGAAAAATATAGCGGGTTGAACCGCGGAATGAGCATTTTGGATTGGGGCTGTTCTTCCGGCCGCGTGCTGCGGCACTTCTACAACGAGCATAAATCCCACGACTGGCGCTTGTATGGAATCGACATTCAGGCCTATCTCGTCGAGTGGATGCGCCAGAATTTTCCGCCTGCAATCGAGGTCCTGGCGGGTTCCACCTTCCCGCATCTGCCCTACAAAGATGAAACTTTCGATGTGGTTTATGGAATCTCCGTATTCACGCACACCAAATATCTATGGGACTTTTGGCTGGCCGAGATAAGGCGAGTGCTTAAGTCAGGGGGTCTGTGCATACAGACGGTCCAATGCGAGGAGGCTTGGAGGTTCTACCACCAAAACCGTCAACTAGACTGGGTACGGGCCGGCCATCCGGATGTCATGCTGCGCGAGCCGGAAATGACGGCCGATTACTTCTTGTATGGCGACTGCTTCATCAGCCATAATTTTTTCAAGGAAGAAGTGATCAAGCGCTACTGGGGGCGGATCATGGAAGTGGTCGAGTTCTTGCCGCCTCAGAAGCACGGATACCAGAACTGGATCGTGCTTAAGGCATAACGGTGGCGTACACAGCACAAGGAACAGCATGAAAATTCTCGTCACCGGCGGCGCAGGCTATATCGGCTCGATCCTGGTCCCGGCGCTGCTCGAAAACGGGCATGCCGTCACCGTGCTCGACACCTTCGCCGACGGCGGCACGCAGCTCGTGCAATGCTGCCGCTTCACCGGCTTCGAGCCAGTGCGCGGCGACGCACGCGACACCGGCCTGCTCGACCAGCTCGTGCCGAAAGTCGATTGCGTGATCCCGCTCGCGGCGCTGGTCGGCGCGCCGCTCTGCAAGCAGGACCCGATCGGCGCGACCACCACCAACCGCGATGCGATCCGCGCCCTCGTCAAGCGGATCGGAAAGTCCCAACGCCTGCTGTTTCCGAACACGAACTCGGGCTACGGCGTGGGCGAGAAGCAGGAGTTCTGCACCGAGAAGACGCCACTGCGGCCGATCTCGCTCTACGGCACGACCAAGGTCGAGGCCGAACAGGCCGTGCTCGGCGCGAACGGCATCAGCTTCCGGCTCGCCACTGTGTTCGGTCTTTCTCCGCAGATGCGCATCGACTTGCTCGTCAACGACTTCACTTGGCGGGCGGTCACCGATCGCGCGCTGCTCCTGTTCGAGCCGCACTTCAAGCGTAACTACATCCACATCCGCGACGTCGCCAAGGTTTTCCTGCACGGCATCGAGCGTTACGAGCACATGAGCGGCGAGGCCTACAACGTGGGCCTTTCCGACGCCAACTTGTCGAAGCAGGAGCTCTGCGAGCGCATCGCCAAGCATGTGCCGGGCTTTGTGTTCCGCGAGGCGCCGATCGGCGAGGACCCGGACAAGCGCAACTACATCGTCTCCAATGCCAAGATCGAAGCCACCGGCTTCAAGCCCGAGTGGTCGCTCGACGACGGCATCCGCGAGCTCGTGCGCGGCTACCGCATGCTGCGCAACAGCAGATACGCGAGAGTATGAGCGCGGTCTTCTGCATCGTCGACCCCGAACTGAAAGACCGGCGCGGCCATTATTTCGATTACGACCGCACGGTCGTCGGCGAAGCGGCGCGGCGAGGGTTCGCGCCGGTGATCCTGTCGCATCGCAAGATCGAGGCTGGGCTGAAAACGGGGGCGCGCACGATTCCGACGTTCGCCCTCGGAATCTGGGCAATGAACCCGCATCGCCAGTGGGGAAACAGCTTGAAGGCGCTGCCGATCGCCGCGAGTTTCTTCCTCGATCTGCGCCGCGGCACCCGCGCCGCCGGCGTCGACCGCGATTCCACCCTGTTTGTTCCCACCTCGCTCGGCGGGCACATTCTCGGCTGGGCGCTGTTCGCGCTGACCTATCCGCCGAACGCTGGGCCGCGGATCGTGCTCATGCTGCGGTTTCAGGATGAATTTTACGACAACTCGCTGCTCGCGCGCCTCGGCTTCCGGCTGCTCGAGCGCACGGCGGCGCGAAACCGCGTTGAGCTCGTGACCGACAGCCATCGCCTGGCTGAGGACTACAAGGCGCTCACTTCTCTTCGGATCGGCGTTGTGCCGATTCCGCACGGCGATCGTCGCTCAGCCGGGTCCAAGCCCGCGAGAAGCGCAGAGCGCCCTCTCCGCTTCGTCGCCCTCGGCGATGCCCGGGAGGAAAAAGGATTCCTCGAAATTCTCGACGCCGTTCGGATCGTGCCGACGCTCCGGCCCGAGCGCGAAATCGAGTTCGTGCTGCACGCCTATACGCCCGGATCGAAGAACGTGCGCGTTGCCCTCGAGCGGTTCCGCGAGCGTGCGCCGAAGAACGTGACCCTTGTCGACGTCGCGCTGGCGGTGAGCGATTACGCCGCGTTACTCGACTCTGCCGACGTCGTCCTCCTCCCCTATCACGCGGAATTCTATCGCTCGCGCACCTCCGGCCCGTTCGCCGAGGCGGTGGCGGCAGGCAAGCCGGTGATCATCAGCGACGGCACGTGGATGGCGGAATGCGCGCGGGCCCTCGGCGTCGGAATCGTCTGCGCCGACGCGACGCCAACGTCGCTCGCGCAAGCAGTGGTTGCGGCGAGCCGCGAAATCGCCCGCCTCGAACAGAAAGCGCGCGAAGCCGCCGGCCGGTGGTCCGCGTATCACAACCCGGGCCGCTTCATGGATGCAATCCTGCGTTCGCGATTTGAGTTGCCGGAGTTCCTGCGGGGCGCGCGCCATGCATAAGAAAATCTTGCAGGCCAACCTGAATGGAATCTCGATTGTTGCTCTGCTTGCGATAATTATTTTTTTCGGTGTCAAGGCCACGTACCGCGGCGGGGTCCACTGGGCCCATGACTACCACACCTATCACTTGCCGCTTGCCCTCATGCATTTCAATTTATCGATATTCACTCCGGATGCAGGGCACCTCCAGTATTACAAACTCTTGCCGCCGCTCACGCATCTTATCGAAGGATTTCTGTTCTGGATCACCGGTATCTTCGCTGCAGCCACGTTACTCGGTGTAATTGGCCTGGCCCTTTTCAATTTCCTCATGCTGCGTTACCTGGAGCCGGCAAGACTCGTAGTAGTGAATATTTTTTTGCTCGCGACGCCGATCATCGCGATCAATATACCAAGCGGACTCAACGATATTTGGACAAACCTGTTTCTTGTTGTCGCCTTCGTCGCCCTCGTGCAAATCACGACGACGGTATTCCGCCGCGAGCAGATTCACATCGCGGATGCGGCACTCTTCTTGGGTGGCGCGGCTATCGCTTATTATTCGAAATATCAGTCTTGGGTGACTTTCGGTTTTCTTGGCGTCCTCGCTAGCGGACTACTGTGTTTTTCCCTGTATCGTACGCGAAGCACTGGCTGGTTATCTGAGCAGAATGTATCGCGGGCAAATTCACATATTCTGGCTGCATGCGTATGCATAATCTTGCTGGTGGGCCTTTCTTGGCCAGTCCGCAATTGGGTCGTTTTCAACAACCTATTCATGCCATTTCTTATTCAGGAACGAGTAGAAACCATGAACGGATTGTTGTCATCGGGTCAGATCATGGCCGCACTGGAATTATTGCGTCAATCGACTGCAGACAACTTCCAACTTGTATTCACGCCTGACGGCCTGAAAAGTTCATCCTCAACAACTCGCTACGTTGCATCGTACTTCGAATTTACGCGCCTGCTTACACCCGAGGCGATGATGTGGAATTCCTCCCAATGGCACGGATCAGTCAAGTCTTTGCACCAAATGATGGGTGGTCTTAACGGCTCACTTTCGCTTGCATGTCTCGTGTTGCTTATCGTGGGCGTGTTATTGCGACAGGTATCGGCGATCGGTTTTCTCTGCCTGCTTGCGTTGGCAGCCCTGATTTCTACGCAGGCCCAATCGCACGAGATGCGATATTGGCTAGTGGTTCCAATCGCTTCCTATGTTCTGCTTGTGATGGGCGCAAGCAACCGGTGGTATCGACGCCTAGTCTTCGTCGTCCCCTGCTTGTTCCTTGCGATGTTCGCCGCCTCTGACTCGGCGCGCAAGACATCCGCGTTCGGCTTTCAGAGAGCGCTACTCGACGACGTGCCCGAGATTGAAGAGTTTTGGTCAAGCCACGCGCCGAACACGCGAGATGCGCCTTACTGCATTCCGAAGTACGCACAAATGCCATCGCTGACGGACGCGCTATATCTCTACTTCAACGGTCCAACGATGCGGGAATTCTACGTGATACCTTGTAGGGAAAGTGGCCCGAGAAAACCTAACTGAAGCGAGCGGCATCGATTTGAGTTACCCGCGCTTTTATGGGAAATGACGTAGCCTGCACTGTTCACGGCCTGGAGTTTCATTCGTGGAGTTGGTGCCCGGCAAGCTGGCGGACAAGCTGCCACGGGAGGTGGTTCGGGGCTTCTGGCATGGGCCCTCGCTCAGCCATTACCAAGCGCTTTGCCTGCGCAGCTTCCTGCGGAACGGGTTTGCCGTCGAAGTCTTCACCTATCAGCCCGATATCGGTTGCCCCGCGGGCGTGACTGAGCGCGACGCGCGCGAAATCTGGCCGACCGATCATGTGCTTCGCTACCAAACCGGGCTCGGCCGGGGCGGCCCGGCGCTGCACGCCAATCTCTTTCGTTACAAGCTGTTGCAACGCTATGGCGGCTGGTGGACCGACCTTGACGTCTTCTGCTTCCGCCGCCCGTTACCCGAGCACTCCGTCTTTTTTGCCGGCGAACCGCATCACGCACCCTTCTTCAACAACGCGGTCCTAAAATTCCCTCCCGGCCACCCGTTGCTCGACGAAGCGATCGAAAGCTGCGTGGCCATCGGAGAAGCCGCGTCTTGGGGGCAGACTGGTCCTCACTTGCTGACGAGCCTGGTCGCCA
Organism: Casimicrobiaceae bacterium; assembly: GCA_035601875.1. Taxonomy (GTDB): domain Bacteria; phylum Pseudomonadota; class Gammaproteobacteria; order Burkholderiales; family Casimicrobiaceae; genus PALSA-1003. The sequence goes on from DATNNK010000404.1 coordinate 13,828, forward strand.
AATACGGATTGGCGGCCGATGGCCAACCGCACCACGCCGCCTATCCGGTAGCCTGGAACGAAGTGGCAGCGCTGTTCGATCCTACGCGTTGCGAAGAGGTGAAAGAGCGCTGCCAGCAAGCGTCGTTTATTCACCTGTTCAACGAAGTGTGGCGCGGGGCGGGCGTTCCGCAGCACTTCGGTCCGCCGCGAGATTGTTTCCTCGATTGGCTTTTCGCCACCTTTGCGCCCGACCTCGCGTTCTACCAACGCATGGACTTTTCCGATGCGAGCCGCTGGATCGAGAACCGGATCGGACGCCTGATTCTCGACAGCGAGGTGAGCACTGCAAGAGATGCGCTCGCCAGGGAATTGGCCGCGCACGCAGCGTTGCGCGACGAATACGAGAAGTTTGCCAAAATCCACGTCGTCGGGACGCCAGACTGTTAAAGCGACTGGCGTCGGACCTTGGCTCGACGGCGCCCCCGGTTATAATAGATAAATTCCATGACGATCTGCGATCGAAGCGATGTATCTTGCAATCGATTGCCGGGGTTGCGGCTCTCGCATCTGGAGTTTGCTTCGTGGACTTGTCCCCTCGCAACGTCGTCGGACATTTGCAGCGTGAAGTAGTGCGGAGCTTCTGGCACGGTGCGCCGCTTAGTTCCTATCAGGTTCTGTGTCTGCGCAGCTTCCTGCGAAACGGATTTGCCGTCGAAGTCTTCACGTATCAGCCCGAGATCGGTTGCCCGGCGGGCGTGACACAGCGCGACGCGCGCGAAGTCTGGCCCACCGACCACGTGCTTTGCTACCAAACCGGATTGGGCCAGGGCAGCCCCGCGCTGCATTCCGACCTTTTTCGCTACAAGCTATTGCAACGCTACGGTGGCTGGTGGACTGACCTCGACGTCTTCTGCTTCCGCCGCCCGCTACCCGAGCTCGATATCTTCTTCGCCGCCGAACCCCACGATGCCTCGTTTTTCAATGGCGCGATCCTAAAATTCCCTCGTCGCCATCCGTTGCTCGACCAAGCGATCGAACGCAGCGAGGCCGTCGGAGAAAACGCGTCGTGGGGCCAGATCGGCCCTTATCTGCTGGCCAAGCTGATCGCCGAACACGGTCTTGCCGCCAACGGCCAATCGTACCCGGCCGCCTATCCGCTAGCCTGGAACGAGGTGGCGGCGCTATTCGATCCAGCGCGCTGCGAAGAGGTGAAGGAACGTTGCAAGAAGGCATGGTTTATTCACCTGTTCAACGAAGTGTGGCGCGGAGCCGGCGTTCCGCAGCACTTCGGTCCGCCGCGCGGCTCTTACCTCGACTGGCTTTTCGTTACGTTCGCCCCCGACATCGCATTCCACCATCGCCTCGAATTTCCCTACGCCGGCTCCTGGATCGAAAACCGGATCGGACGCCTGATTCTCGACAGCGAATTAGGCGCGGCGAGAGCCAGACTTGCCGGGCTCGCGGCCGAGCGAGACAAGCTGACCAGCGAGCTCGGACGCAATCAGAACTCGCCAAGCGGGCTCGGTGGAACGGGTTCGGCCGCGTGAGATGATTCAGCCGGCCTCAGGACCGGACGCTGGACAGCGCATGGACCGCAGAGTAAAAAAATTTCAACCGTTCAGGTCAACACGATGTATCTCGCGATTAATTGTCGGAGCTGCGATTCACCCCGTGTGCGTACCTTTCTGGATCTTGGCGCCCAGCCGCATTGCAATCGTCTGATCCCGCCGGCGCTCGCGTCGAAGCGCGAGCCCTTCTATCCGCTCACGGTCGGCTTCTGCGAAGACTGCACCCTCGTTCAGATCGGCCACACCGTGCCGAAGGAGAGCATGTTCTCCGATTACCCCTACGTCTCGGGCACCACCCGAACGCTGGTGCACCATTTCAAGGAGACGGCCGACCGGCTGGTGAAAACCTATGGTCTCGGGCCGCAATCGCTCGTCGTCGACATCGGTTCGAACGACGGCACGTGGCTTGCCCAGTATCAGCCGCACGGCGTGCGTGTAATCGGCATCGATCCTGCGGCGAACGTGGCCAAGATCGCGGTCGAGCGCGGCATTCCGACGTGGGTGCGCTTCTTCAACGAGGGCGTCGCGCGCGAGATCGTCGAGAAGGAGGGACCGGCGGCGCTCGTTTCCGCCGCGGGCGTCTTCTTCCATCTCGAGGAGCTGCACAGCGTCGTCGAAGGCGTGAAGCGCCTCATCGGCGACGACGGGGTGTTCGTGGTGCAGGCGATCTATCTCGGCGGGATGCTCGACAATCTCGCCTTCGATCAGATTTATCACGAGCACCTGGTCTACTACACGTTGAGGTCTCTCGAAGGGCTGCTGGCGAGGCACGGGCTCGAGATGTTCGAGGCGACGATCGTGCCGATCCACGGCGGCTCGCTCGAGGTGCATGCAGGCAAGGCGGGCCGGCGCAACCCCGCGGCCGGCGTTGCCGCCATGCGGGCGACGGAAGCCGAAAAACGCTACGATCGGTTCGAGAGCTACGAAGCGTTCGCGAAGCGCGTGTGGTTGCTGCGCGACAAGCTCGTGGCTTTGCTCCGCCGCTACAAGGCGGAAGGACGCACGGTTTGGGCCTACGGCGCGCCTGCGAAGGGGGCGACGCTGTTGAACAGTTTCGGCATCGGGCCCGATCTCGTCGCCAAGGCCGTCGAGAAGAATCCCATGAAGGTGGGAAATCTCATTCCCGGCTGCCGGATTCCGATCGTGGCCGAAGGCGCGGAGCGGCCCGACGCCTATCTCGTGCTGGCGTGGAACTTCCTCGACGAATTCCTCGCCCGCGAGCGACCGTTTCTGGAGGCGGGCGGCGAATTCATCGTGCCGGTGCCGCGGCTGAAGGTCTACGACGCGAAAGATATCCAGTGAGCGGGCTTCCCGAAGCGGTCGTATTATTCGGCGCGAGCGGCTTCATCGGCCGCAACATCCTCGCCGCGCTTTCGGAGAAAATTCCGCAGATCATCGGCGTCACCGGCGGCACGGCTGAAGTACCGGGCTGCACGCGCGTCGTGCCGATCGCGCGCTTCGCGGAAGTTCCGCCGCTTCCTGTCGAGACGATCCTGATCAACGCCGCGGCGCGGCGCTATGACGCCGGGCGTTTCGCGGCCGAGCAAGGCGAGATTCTCGACATCAATTCGCGCATCGCCGCCGCGAGCTACCAGCTCTGCATCGACCGCAACATTCGCGAGGTGCGGCTCGCGAGCAGCGTCGCGGTCTATCCGGCGGACTGGGCGCTGCTCGACGATGAGCGAACGCCCGATTTCGACAGCCCGCCGCACGCGGGAGAAGCCGATTACGCTTGGTCGAAGCGCTTTGCTGAAATCGACGCCGACGCGCAGCATCGCGCCTTCGGCATCCACACTCTTACCTTCCGCCTCACCAATCCTTACGGCCCCTTCGACGCGACCGACATCAACGCCGCGCACGTGGCACCCGCCTTTGTCATGCGCGCGCTTGCTCCCGGCGACGCCTTCGAGATCCGCGGCAACCCGGATGCCGAGCGCGATTTCGTGTTTGCGGGCGACGTGGCGAACGTTTTTCTGGGCTCGCTCGTACGCCGCGGCGAGCACGCGGCCTACAACCTCGCGGCCGGCGAGACCGCCACCATCCGCGCGCTCGCCGAAGCGGCGGTCCGCGCGAGCGGCAAGCCGAAACGGATCGTGGTCACGGGCGACGCCAGGCCGGGTGTCGCCGTGCGGCGCGCCACCGGGGGGAAGCTTCGCGCCGCCTTCGATCCTGCGCCGTTCCGCTCCCTCGACGAGGGCCTCGCCATCACCGTCGACTGGTACCGCCATGCCCTCGCCCGCCGATAGCGCGATCGTGCTCGGCAGCGACGGCTTCATCGGCCGCCATCTCGTGCGCGTGTTGCGCGAACAGGGCCGCAATGTCGCGGCCATCGGCCGCGCCGCGGGAGACTTTGCCGACTGGGCCACCGTCGAGCGCGCGCTCGCCGCGGCGCCCAAGGCCGGCGAGATCTACCACCTCGTCACCCGGCAGCGCACCGGCCCGATCCAGTACAAGATCCAAGGCGAGCTGCTCGCCATCAACGCCCGCATCCACCTGAACGTGCTCGAGGCCTGGCGGCGCCACCAGCCGCAGGCGAAGCTGATCAGTGCCGGCAGCTCGTGCGTCTATCCGGAAAGCGACCACCCGATTCCCGAAGCCGCTTTTCGCAGCGGCTCCTTACATCCGAGCGTGCGCGGCTATGGCCTGGCGAAGGAACTGCTCATCACGGGGAGCGAGACCTATGCTTCGCGCTACGGGCTGAAATATCTCCACTGCGTGCTCGCGACCGTCTACGGGCCGGGCGATCACAAGAGCGAGCATCGCTCGCATTTCATGGCCGGCATGATCGACCGCGCCGTGCGCGAGCAAGGCGCCGGCGGCTCCTTCACGGTTTGGGGCGCGCCCGACACCGTGCGCGATCTCCTCTATGTCGACGATCAGATCGCGGCGATGCTGGCGGCGAACCGCACTTTCGAGAACGAGATCGTAAATTGCGGCTCCAACCAGCCGATCACCATCGATCAGGCGGCGCGGGCAATCGTAGCCGCGCTGGACTGGCAGGGGCCGATCGTATATCCGGAGAACACTTTTCAGGGCACCCACCGCAAGTCGATAGATTCCGCGAAGTTCCTCGCCGCTACCGGCTGGAAGCCGCGCGTCGATCTCGCCACCGGCGTCAAGGCCGTGCTCGAAGCCGATTATGGACGCTGATTGACGGAGGTGAATTCGAGTATGCTTGAGACGACATGCTGATCACCTCGCGCACCCCGCTTCGCGTCAGCTTCTTCGGCGGCGGCACCGACTATCCGGAATATTACGAGCGCTATCCCGGCGCGGTCGTCGGCATGGCGATCGACAAGTACATCTACGTCAGCGCGCTCAAGCTCGGAAGCTTCATCGAGTACAAGTACCGGGTGAGCTATTCTCGTCTCGAACGGGTGGACGACATCGCCAAGATCCAACATCCGGTCATTCGCCACGTGCTCGACCAGCACAAGGTCGAGGAGGCGCTCGACATCAGCATCATGTCGGACCTTCCGGCCAACAGCGGGCTGGGCAGCTCGTCAGCCTTCACCGTCGGTTTCCTGAATCTCATCAATACGCTGCAGGGCAAGCGCCTGACGAAGCTTGACCTCAGCCGGGAAGCGATCCACGTCGAGCGCGATCTCCTGAAGGAACACGTCGGCGTGCAGGACCAGCTGCACGCCGCCTTCGGCGGCATCAATCGCTTCGATTTCGTCGACGGCCGCATTCGCATCACCCCGGTGCAAATGACGGCGGCGTGCCAGGCGATGCTAATGCAGTCGCTGCTCCTGGTATACACCGGCGCCACACGACACGCTTCGGCGACGCTGGTGGACCAGATCGCCGCCACCAAGGAAAACAAGATCACCCAAGAGCTCAATCACCTGCTCGCACTCACCACGCAAGCCGTCAACGTGCTCGAGGGCGAGGATCCCGATCGCCTGCTCTTGAATTTCGGCGCGCTGATGCACGAGGGCTGGATGACGAAGCGCAAGCTCTCCGGCAATGTCAGCAATCCGACGATCGATCGGCTCTACGAGACGGGAAGAGCGGCAGGCGCACTCGGCGGCAAGCTTTGCGGCGCCGGCGGCGGCGGGTTCTTGCTGATGGTGGTGCCAATCCAGTTGCAGGCGGATTTCATCAATGCAATCAAGCCAGCAACGGTCGTACCGATCAACGTCGATACCCAGGGCTCGATGATTCTCCGTAGCTAAGGTCGCAAGCCGCCGCGACAGGCGTGCCGCGCCATCGTCCTAGTCGAGCTTTCCCGCCACTTTGTCGAAAATTTCCCACGCCGCTGCTCGCTGAGCGCGAATATCGGCTTCGAAAGGGGCGATGTCCTCGGATAGGCGGGCCAGATAGGCAAGAAACCCGGGCGGCAAGGCGCGGCGCTCCCACGGCTGGATGCTCTCGATGTAGCCGCGGACCCATTTCGTGAAGCGTTCCTGCAGGCCGGCGAAGGAGCGGTGGGCGATGATGCGCTCGCGCCAGGGTTTGATCCATTCCGGCGCGATCCGATAAGGAACGTCGAGCGCTCTCATCTTCTTCTCCGCCAGCGCGTGGCGACGAAAATAGTCCGCGTCGGTGACAGCGGCGCTGAAGCTGCTGCTGGACGCGCGCACCGCGACCACCGGCTCCTCGGCCAGCACCACGCCGCCAAGAGCGGCAAGCGCGTGGTTCACGAAGTAATCCGACTGCGGGCCGAGCTCGTCGTGATAGCCGCCGACCCCCTGCACCAGCTCGCGCTTCCACAGCGCCGACGCCCCGGGAATGAACAGCGAGGCGCCCCAGAAGGCCTTCGCTGCCTCCTCGGCAGAAAGAAAGCCGGGCGCCGGATAGTGACCCATAACCCAGAGTTCCTCGCCGGTTTCGGCGTCGATCACCGTGGCCCTTGCGGCAAAGCCCGCCGCAGACGGATGCGTGCGCATGGCCTCGACCGCCATCTCGAAGAACCGCGGGTTGGAGATGAAATCGTCGGCGGCGCTGCCGCAGACAAGCGAGCCGGTGATGTGTTCCCAGCCGGTGCGCATCGCCGCGTTGGTCCCGCGATTCTTCTGGTGGAAAATTAGCTTGATCCTGGGCTCGTGCGCAGCATAGCGCTCGATGATCGTGCGGCTGTTGTCCTGCGAGGCATCGTCGACGACGATCATCTCCCAGTCGGCATGCGTTTGCGCGCGCACGCCGTCTAGATTCTGGGCGAGGTAAGCTCCGTGATTGTAATTGGCCAAGACGATGGAAATTCTCATGGGAACGGCTTGAGCGCGCTTTGCGCGGCGCGTTGATAGTCGCGGGCGAGCTGTCCTTGGTTATCGCTCATAAGGCCGTACCAGGGGTCTTGCACTGCGGCCGACGCAGCGCCATCGCGACCCGCGATCGGGCATTCTGCCTCGGCGCGGGCCAGCTGCGCGAGGGTTCCGATATCGCGATGATACCATGCGTTGTGAACGGTGTAGATGCGGCCAAGGAAGCGCGGCAGCACTTCGGTGCTGAAGTCGATATGGCGCTTTCCCAAGGACTCAAGCATCGCAAATACCTCGGGCTCAAGCACGTAGACTGCCGCGTTGGCGATGTCGCCGGGCGGATCGGGCACCTTTTCGTGGAATCCGACGACCATTCCCCATTGGTCGCGTTCGACGATGCCGCAGTCGCTCGGCGCGTCGGTGCGGAAGGTCATCATGGTGAGCGCGGCTTCCGGCGGCCGCGCCGCATGCGCCGCAAGAAACTGCAAAGGATCGAAGCGCGTCAGGTTGTCGGCGTGCGCGAACAGCACCGGCCCGCCGGCGAGGCGGTCCTTGTTCGCGAGCAGCGTGCCGCCGGTGCCGAGCAACTGCGGCTCGTGCACCAGCTTGACCAGCCCCGCGTAGGGGCTGCGCCGCACGTATTTGCGCACCAAGTCGGCGTGGTAGTGCAGATTGACCACGACTTCGTCGAAGCCGGCCTCCTGCAACATTTCGAGCCATAGCCCGAGCAGCGGACGGCCGTTAATCGGAATCAGGCACTTCGGTACGACATCGGTCAATGGGCGGAGCCGAGATCCGATGCCGGCGGCGACGAGCAGCGCTTTGCGACCCGCCGCCATTCAGCTATCGATCTCGTGCTCGATGTCGGTGCGGTCGAGCGGCGTGTTGCCGATCCGCCCCACCTGACACGCGGCGGCAAGCGAGCCGAGGTAGGCGCTGCGCCACAGATCGGCGCCGGTGACGAGGGCGAGCGCCGCCGCCGCCAGGAACGAATCCCCCGCTCCCGCGGTGTCGCGCGGCGCTAGATTTAGCGCCGGCAGCCGGTCGGTGAGCCAGCCTTGGGCGCGCGCGCTCGGCGCGTGCAGCAGAACGCCCTCCGAGTCGAGGGTAAGAACAATGTTCTGGGCATTCGCACGCTGGCGCAGCGCCTCGGCGACAACGACCAAACCGGAGTCGAAGTCGCGCAACGCGAGCCGCGCCTCGCGCTCGGTCGGCGTCAGCAAGAGCGCGTTTCGGAAACGCGACACGTCGCCCACCTGCGAGGAGGACTGGCTGTCGGCGGCCATCGGCACCTTGCGCTCGCCGCAGAGCGCAACGATCGCGTCCACCAGCGGCTGTGGCAGGCAGCCATAGTTGAAGTCGGCGAAAATCACGAGATCGGACTTCGACAGCGCCGCCTTGACCGCGTCGAGCATCTTCTCCTGCAGCGCTTGATCGGCGGCGTGCTGCTTGAGATGGCTCACGCGCAGGAGGGTCTTGCCGGCGGCGCGATAGCGCTGCTTCAGGGTCGTGGGGCGGCTCTCGTCGCGCAACAGCGTGGCTTTGACGCCATAGGATTGGAGCTTTTCCGCCGCGTAGGTGGCTGTCGGGTCGTTGCCGACCACGGAAACGAAGCTCGCCTCGGCGCCGAGCCCGACCGCGTGAGCGGCGACGATGCCGGCGCCGCCGACGAAGCGCTCGCTCAAGACCGGCGTCACCACGATGGTGGGGTCCTCTTGCGACATGCCCAGCGCATCGCAGGCGAGGTATTCATCGACGATCAGATCGCCGATCACCAGCACCCGCAGGCCCGCGAGCTTCGCGAGCACACCCTTGAGATCGCCGAGTGCGAAGCCGTGGCGGGTGGGGAAATCGAGGGGCTTGGTGATGCCAACAAGGTTGAACCCCTTGAACTCGCGCTGGATGAGATCGAGGGAAGAGAACGTCACCTCGCCGGAGCTGAACAGGAGTTGGCCGCCGTAGCTCTCTACTCCCTTCCTCTCCGGATTGTGGGTTGCTTCGTGCTCCTTCCCCTTGACCACGATCGCCGGCTTGAGCGCGACGATGAACTGCTCCGGGGCGTCATCGAGCAGGAAGGCATAATCCACGATGCCGATCGCCCGCACGCCTTCGAGGCGAAGCTCGCCCGGCACCACCGTCGGGCCGCCCGCCTTGTTGTTCACCCCGACCACGAGGAAGTCGCCGCAGTCGGCGGCGAACTTCAGCAGCCGCAGATGGCCGGGATGAATCACGTTGAAATTGCCCGAAACGAAGACGAGCTTCTTCTTCGCTCCGGCTTTCTTGCGGAGATCGGCAAGTGCTGCTTCGCTCGCGGGGTGCAGCGCCATGGTCAGCCCAGCGAAGCGTCGATCTCGATCAGCGGCCGGCCGACGCGGCCCGCTTCGAGATCATCGAGCGCGCGGTTGACGTCGTCGAGCCGGTAGCGGCGCGCGATCAGCTTCTCGAGCGGGAGCTTCTTCGCGCGATAAAGCTCGGCGAAGCGCGGAATATCGCGGTCGGGATCGGAGCCTCCGCCCCAGCTTCCTTCGATGCGCTTGCCGCTGATGAGGTCGTGGGGATCGAGCGAGATGCGCTCGCCCGCGCGCGGGTGGGAGGCGAACACGCAGCGGCCGCCACGCTCACGCACCGCGGCGAAGGCCTGCTCGATGGTGCGCGCGAAACCTGCGGCCTCGATCGCGTAGTCGGCGCCTTTGCCGCCGGTGAGCTTACGGACTTCCGCCACCGGATCGTGCTTCGTCGCGTCGATGCAGGCAGTGGCGCCGAGGGCGGTGGCGAGCGCGAGCTTGTCGGCCGCCACGTCGACGGCGATCACCTGCGCGCAATCATGGAGGACGCAGGCCATGAGCGCGGCCATGCCGACGCCGCCGAGGCCGAAGATGGCGACGCTCGTTCCGCGCTCCGGCGCGATCTGCGCCACGATGCCGGCGCCAGTCGGCACCGCGCAGCCGAACAGCACCGCGACGTCCATGGGCACGCCGGCAGGAATCGGAACACAGCGGTTTTCCGAAACCACGGCCTCCTCGTTGAAAGTGGTCACGGCGCCGGCGCTGATCGTCTCGCCGCCGGAGCGATAGCGCGGGCCGGGCGGGTCGAGCCCCGCGCCTTTGATCCAGCCGAGCACCACGCGATCGCCG
>DATNNK010000405.1:0-7176 GCA_035601875.1 Casimicrobiaceae bacterium
GTGGCGACGCTGCTCGATCTGATGCAGGATCCGAACACCGCTCCCAACACCATCGACGTGCTGACGCCTTCGCTTGCCGATGCGGCGGCACTGGCACGCCGGCTGGAGCAATTGCCCGAGGTCGACCACACCATCACGCTCGCGAGCTTCGTGCCCGAGCAACAGCAGGAGAAACTGGCGCTGATCGAGGACGCGGCGCTGTTGCTCGATCCGGTGCTGAAGCCCGCCGCCTCCAAGCCTCCGCCCAACGACGACGAAACGATACGCGCGATGGCGCACACGGCGGAGCTGCTCGAAAGGGTCGCTACCGCGCACCCCGGGCTTGGCGTCGCTGCCCCTGCGGCGCGTCTTGGTCGCGCCTTGAGGACGCTCGCGGAAGGAGAGCCTCGACGACGCGAGCGCGCGCGGGCAGCGCTGATTCCCGGGCTGGTGACGACGCTCGGCCAGCTCCGCTCCGCCATGCAGGCGAGCCCGGTGACGCTCGCGACCTTGCCCGACGAAATCAAGCGCGACTGGATCGCATCCGATGGCCGCGCACGGATCGAGGTGTTTCCCAAAGGCGACGCGAACGACAACCAGACGCTGCGGCGCTTTGTCGCCGCAGTCACTGTCCTTGCTCCGGAAGCAACCGGCGCTCCGGTCTCGATCCAGGAATCGAGCCGCACCATCGTGCGCGCCTTCTTGCAGGCGGGCTTGTGGGCGCTGCTTGCGATCATCCTGCTCCTCGCGCTCGTCCTGCGCCGGGCGACCGATGTGGTGCTGACGCTCGCGCCGCTTGCGCTGTCAGGGCTCGTCACGCTCGGCATCTGCGTCGCCACCGGCCTGCCGCTCAACTTCGAGAACATCATCGCGCTGCCCCTCTTGCTCGGTATCGGGGTCGCGTTCAACATTTACTTCGTCACGGCGTGGCGAGCGGGGAGGGGCGAGCTGCTGCAATCGAGCCTGACGCGCGCGGTGCTCTTCAGCGCGCTCACCACCGGAACGGCATTTGGCAGCCTGTGGCTGTCGCACCACCCGGGCACCTCGAGCATGGGCAAGCTTCTGGCGTTGTCGCTTGCCTGTACGCTCGTGTCAGCGCTGCTTTTCCTGCCGGCCCTGCTGGGCGAGCCACGCGCACGTCGTTGATCTCCGGCGGGAGGCATTCACCACGGGAGCGCTTGCGAGTGGCTACCGAGGCTCGGATGCGTTTTCCGGTTTCGGGCGCACGCGTGTTTCCGCCCACTGCCAGGCGATAAGGCCGGGGAAGAAGACGATCACATCGCGCAAGCGCCGCGCCGCTGCGAGCGCCAGAGCGGTGGTGCCGTCGATGCCAAGTGCGGCGCCGATCAGCAAAAAGCCTCCCTCTTGCACGCCGAGCGCGCCGGGCACCACGAATGCCGCGCTGCTGATGGCCTGGACCAGCGCTTCGACCACGAGCGCATCGAGCATGCTGCGGGGCTGTCCAAGAAAATACAGGGCGAGCCATATCTCGCCGGCGCCGAGGAGCCAACCGACGAGCTGCCACGCGAAGCAGGCGCCGAGGTCGCCGCGACGCTGGTACACGTCGCCAATGGCGTTCTCCAGTCGCTCGGATCGAGTAATGGCGGATGCAAGCCTGCCCTTGAAAAGCCGATCCAGGACACGAGTGACGGCGCTGAGCGCGCCGCCGCGCTGCGCCAGCACGAATCCCACACCGAGCGGAATCATGCAGGCAACGCCCAGCAGAAGCTGAGTGGTGGCAACCGATGTGTGCGTCACGGCGAACAACAAACCCAGGCCGAGCAAGGCGAAGCCTGCCTGACTAAAAATCGACAACGCCATGTCCACCACCAGGCTCGCTGCCGCCTCGCTTTGGAGAGCGACGTGGCGCCGCAAGATTCGGAAGGCGATGATCTCGCCGCCGACGCGAGCGACCGGCAACAGTCCATTAACCGATTCCCGCACCCAGATCGCCCACGTCAGAACGCGCAGGCCCGGGCGCCGCGGCGCGGGCAGCAGCCGCTGCCAGGCGCGGGCGTTGGCGATCATCGGAAAGAAGTGGAAGAGGCCGGCGACCACCAAACCGGGACCCGCCGCGATGACGAGGTCAACGATTCCGCGGACGTCCTCGCGCACGAAGAGCGCCACCGCCAGCACGAAACCCGCGATCGCCAGCATGCGAGCGAGGTGTTTCATGCCGCCGCGCAATCAGAAAAGCCGCCGGTCCGGGCGCCTGTGACCCTCACGAGCTCCTTCATGCCGGGTGCGATCAGCGCCGCGAGCTCTTCGGCGTAGCGATAGCCGCTCACCGCGCCGTCGAAGGTATCTACCGTTGCCGGATGAAAATAGATCTCGGTGATCCCGTTCGGCAGATTTTTCAATACGCCCGCGGTTCGCTGCTCTGTCATTGCGCCGGACCACGCGATCCCGACCACCTGGTCAGGCGCCGAGAGACCATGCCGCCGGAGCCGCGTCCCAAGCAGTGCGGTCCACGGATCAGCGATCCAATTGCGACGATGCCGGCAAAAAGGCTCGATGCGGTCCAACAGGTTCGTACGTTCCCAAGGCACGCGCACCGCGGTCATGCCATAGCGTTTCCCGATATCGACAATCTGCGAGGCGATGGTCGGATGCAAGTGGAAGTGATGGTGGGCATTGACATGGTCCAGCGACAGACCGGTTGCCCGAAAGGCCGCGAATTGCGCGTCGATTTCCGCCGCAAGCTGCCAGCGCACCTTGGGGCGCAAGACGATGTCAAGCCCCAGCATGAACTTGTCCGCGCGCAGCTCACCCCGTGCGTCGACAAGGTCCGGTATCCTCTCCCGCGGCAGCACCGGCCGGCCATCGATGAGCACGAGGTGCAGGCCGACCCGGAGCGACGGCAGACGGCGCGCGCGTTCAACGGCGTCGTCGACCGCTGCGCCGTTTACCATCAGGCTTGCCGCCGTCAGGATGCCGCGCGTATGTGCGAGCTCGACCGCCGCGTTGACCTCTGGCGCGACGCCGAAATCATCGGCCGTGACGATCAGCGCCTTCAGTGCGCATTCTCCCTGCGCTCGCGCAGGAAGTGAAAGAACTCGATACCCTCGCGCAGCCGGCGTTTCATCATCTCCGGACTCCTGACCATCTCGCCGACGATAGCCGCGATCTTGCCGCTGCGAAAATAGAAACGTTTGTAGAACGTTTCCACCGAATCGAAGATTTCGGTATGGCTCAAATGCGGATAGTGGAGCGGGGCGATCTGCACGCCATGAGTGTCGACGAGCTCGCTGTTAACGCCGTCCAGCCAGCCGTTTTCCAATGCCTGGCGGTAGAGGTAGGTGCCGGGATAGGGCGCCGCCAGCGAAACCTGGATCGTATGCGGGTTGATGTCGGTGGCGAAGCGTATCGTCTCCTCGATCGTCTCCTTCGTCTCCCCGGGCAAGCCCAGGATGAATGTCCCGTGAATCGTGATCCCGAGCTCGTGGCAGTCCTTGGTGAAGCGTCGGGCGAACTCGATGCGCATGCCCTTCTTGATGTTATACAGAATCTGCTGGTTTCCCGATTCATAGCCGACCAGCAGCAGTCGCAAGCCGTTGTCGCGCATCACTTCGAGCGTCTTGCGCGGAACATTGGCCTTGGCATTGCATGACCAGGCGACGCCGCGCTTGCCCAGCTCGATGGCGATGGCCTCCGCGCGTGGCAGGTCGTCGGTAAAAGTGTCATCGTCGAAAAAGAATTCCTTCACCTGCGGAAAGGCTTTCTGCGCCCATGCGATCTCTTCGATCACGTGTCCGACGCTGCGGGTGCGGTAGCGATGGCCACCGACAGTCTGCGGCCACAGGCAGAACGTGCAGCGCGACTTGCATCCGCGCCCGGTGTAGAGCGAGATATAGGGATGCTTGAGATAGCCGATGAAGTAGTTCTCGATTTTGAGGTCGCGCTTGTAGACCGGTGTCACGAAAGGCAGCGCATCCATGTTCTCCAGCGTGGTGCGCGCGTCGTTGTGCACGATGCGGGTCTCGGCGTTGCGATACGACAGCCCAGAAATCCTGCTCCACTCGCGGCCTTCGGCCACTTCCTTGATCGTGAAGTCGAACTCGTTGCCGGCGACGAAATCGACGGCCTTCGACGCGCTGAGACTGCCTGCGGGATCGACGGCCACTTTTGCTCCGATCAGGCCCGCTTTCAGGTCGGGGTTGGCGGATTTGAGCGCCTCGATCGTCTTGATGTCGGATCCAAAAGAAGGCGAAGAAGTGTGCAGAACGACGAGATCGAAGTCGCGCGCGGTTGCCACGACGTCGCTGAGCTTCAAGCCGTGCGGCGGGGCATCGATGAGCTTGCTGCCTTCGACGAGCGCGGCAGGCTGGGCAAGCCAGGTCGGATACCAGAACGAGCGGATTTCGCGCCGCGCCTGATAACGCGAGCCCGCGCCGCCATCGAATCCGTCGAACGAAGGAGCTTGCAGGAAAAGCGTACGCATCATGATTTAGGCTCTCCGATCGGCATCAAGGTTCCATCGGCTTGCAGCTTGTAACGGTCGCCGCGCCAGGTAACGACGCTGACGAAAAAACCTGCAACATAAACAACGAATGACAAGAGATCGCGCACGGGACCCAGCCACCATCGGTTAAAGCTTACGCGCAGAGTATGATCAACTTGGACCTGCAGAACAAGACGGCAAGCGATCGACGCTGCCACAACGCTCAAGGTCAATGCGTCGAAACCCATTAGCCATGCCGCAAGCAAGGCAAAAGGCAGCGGGTGCGTGATGGCCAAGCCAGTGTAACCCAACGGGCTTATCGCCCGTACGGTCCGCGCCCAGCGAAGCTCATGGCGCAAGAGCTCGCCTGCGCTCTGCTCCGAGCAGGAGTGGGCGACTATGAAAGGAGGTATCGCCACCTGCATGCCGGCGGCGCGCACCGCTTCACCCATCGCATAGTCATCGGCGAGATAGCCGAGGAAGGCCTCGAACCCACCAATCGTAGTGAGCGTCTCGCGTTGGAGCGCGATCGTCGAACCAAAACATGGCCGCGCGAGGCCAAGCCTTACCCCGACCAGGACGTCGGGAAGGAAATGGTAGTCGATCGCCATGCTCGCAAGGCGTGCCCACAGGCCGGCTCGGGCTGAACCGCGGTAGAGGCAGGTGACGAGGCCGACATTGGGCGGATACAGTGCCGCGACCGTTTTCGACAGATAGTCCGGCGCGACCGCTATGTCGCTGTCGGCAATGATCACGATGTCGTGGCGAATGCGCGCCTGCATTCCGACGAGATTGGCGACTTTGGGGTTCGGGCCGCCCGCGCGCGAGTGTCTTACCAGTTCGAGGTCCCGGCCAGGCAGGTTGGCGATTAGTCGGTTGACGGCTGCGATCGCCGCATCGGCTGGGTCCTGCACTCCGAAGAGTATTTGCACCGGGCCCGGATAGCTTTGGTTGCAGAACGACGCCAGGTTGTCGTACAGGCCAGCTTCGGCGCCCCGCAATGGCTTGAGAATCGTGACACCGGGAAAGCTTGCCGCAACCGCGGGACTCGCCGCGGCGAAGCGCCGTGTCACCACGGCGGCGCCAAGCGCGTAGGCACAACCGGCCATCGCCGCGGCGAAACAGACAATGACCAGCCATCCCGTGTGTGCATCTATCGACATGGCATACCACTCGCGGGCCACTTCCGCTGCAAGGGCGAGTGCATTACCCTACGTCCCAGCATGAAGGCGTCTCACCTGCGTCGTTTGCCGACCATCACGGCGCTTCTTCTCTGCGTCACGCTTGCGGGTTGCGCCACGATTTCGCCTCGCGCCGATCGCGAGCCGGACGACCCCCTCGAGTCGGCAAATCGTAGGGTGCTCGATATCAACACAGCACTCGATACCGCGCTCACCGAACCGATTGCCGAATCCTACCGCAAGATCGTTCCCGAATTCGTGCGCGACCGCATCCGGGCAGCAATCGATAACCTGGCGGAGCCAAGGATCTTCGCTAACGACCTATTGCAGCGGCGCCCCGAGGCCGCAGGCATCACCTTCGCCCGTTTCTTCATCAATACGATCGTCGGCCTTGCGGGCATGTTCGATCTGGCGACCAAGCAAGGCTTCCCGAAGCAATCGGGCGATTTCGGCCAGACGCTCTATACCTGGGGTGTCGACGATGGCCCATACCTGGTATTGCTCTTTTTCGGGCCATCGAACGTTCGCGATGCATTTGGATTGGGCGTTGATCTTTTCACCCCGCCCTTTCTGGTCGTTACCGGTCACACGGGGACAGTGACGAATCTTGCGGTCGGCACGGTGGATGGCATCGATCTGAGAGCGCGGAACATCGAAACCCTCGATGAAATCAAGGCGAGCGCGCTGGACTATTACGCTCAATTGAAGAGTCTCACACAGCAGCGGCGGCAGGCTCAGCTCCGCGAGGCAAGCGGCTCGAAGGATAATCCACCGGAACTACTCGATCCTGGGATGCCTGCGGACGCGTCACCAAAATAACGTCGGAGGCCGCGACCGTCCGTGAGGCTCGTGATTGACGCGCTTGTTTGTGGCAGCGCACCCGCGTCAGCGTGTGCCCCGTTGAGGACCCGCGGTGGAAGGGCGCATCAACTTCTCGGTCTGTTGCCGAAGACTTTCGATCAGGGCATTCGGGCCGCCGGACTTGAGAATCGCGCCAAACTCGGACCGTCTCGTGGCAAGCTCGCTTATGGTGCCTGTAAGATAAACGTCGACGACGCTCCAGGCGTCACCCGAGCCGCGCATCAAATAATTGAGCGTTACCGGTTCTCCGGTCGATGGGAACAGCTTGGTGTGGACGATCCGCCCGTTATTGCGCGGCTCGGCGGTTGCATCGACCTCGAAACGCTCCCCGGAGTAGCTATCGAAACGATTGGCGTAGGTCGCAATCGTCATCTGGGTGAAATTCTCGATCAGCGCGGCCTGTTGCTCGGGCGGAATCGAATTCCATTCGGGGCCGACTGCGATGCGAGTCATCGCCGCCAGGTCGAAGGTCGAGCGAACCGTCGGCGCGAGTTTGTCGTAGCGACCGCGAATAGCGAGCTTGTCGCCCTGCTTCATGACGCTTAGAAGCGCATCGTAAAATACTCGGATACGCGTGACGGCGGCGTCAGTTGCTTCGGTTTCTGCCCGAGTGGGCAACGCGGGCGCGCAAAGCAAGGCCGCGCATCCGAGTAACACCCAGCGTCGCATCATGTTTGGACCACCCTGATTGATTTTGCCGGGGGCAACAACGTA
>DATNNK010000406.1:0-4465 GCA_035601875.1 Casimicrobiaceae bacterium
CTGCTGTTAAAGCGGAAGACGTTCGTACTTCCATGAGACTCCCCCTTCGGTGATCGGATTGTTCCATCCGATGTCACATCTTTGTCGCATCACAGCGTTGGCGATTCGCCGCACTTGCGTCGCTGCGCGTCATCACGATGAGTGTGATGAAAATTATCGCAGTCGCGCTCGCTCGTTGCGCACGCCCCATAATTCGGCCGGCAAGGCTACGTTACAACTTGCGGAGAGGTATTTCAATCGCGCGAACCAAAAAATTGAGGGTTTGGTGGTGCCCGTCAACGGTCGGTGTTTGGCGGCAACTGGACGATCCGCGCTCGCTTTGGAGGATTTCCTAGCGGGCACCGAAGGTACGACAATTGATTGCCCGGCCGAGGCGCTCGAGTGGATACGGGCCTACGGCCGCACCTCGAGCATGATCTTGCCGATGTGTGCGCTGGACTCCATCAAGCGGTGCGCTTCGGCAGCATCGGCCAGCGGAAAAACCCGGTAGATGACCGGCTTGAGCTTCTTCGCTTCGAACAGCGGCCACACCTTGTCGCGCAGGCTCTGCGCAATCTGAGCTTTGCGTGCGGAAGGGCTCGCGCGCAGCGTCGAGCCGGTGACCGTCAGTCGCTTCATCATGATGTGCCGCCAATCCACCGTCACCTTGCTTCCTTGCAGAAACCCGATGATGACCATGCGTCCTTCCAGCGCGAGGCACTTCATGTTCTTTTCGATGTAATCGCCGCCGACCATGTCCAGCACCACATTCACGCCTTTCTTGCCGGTAATGGTGGCGACCTCGGCGACGAAATCCTGCTCGCGGTAATTGATGACGTGATCAGCGCCGATGTCGCGGCAGAAAGCCGCCTTGTCGGCGCCGCCGACGGTCGTGATTACCGTTGCGCCGAATGCCTTGGCCAACTGGAGGGCGGTGAGTCCGATGCCGCTCGACCCGCCGTGGACGAGCACTGTCTCGCCGGCCGATAGATGAACCCGGTCGAAGAGATTGTTCCACACCGTGAAGTAATTCTCCGGCAGGCTCGCCGCTTCCAGCAGCATCAGGCCCTGCGGCAACGGCAGACAATGCTCCGCGGGTGCCACGCAATATTCGGCGTAACCGCCACCCGGCGTCAGCGCGCAAACCCTGTCGCCGACAGCCCAGCCGGATTTTCCTTCGCCGATGGCGACGACTGTGCCGGCGACTTCGAGACCGATGATGGGTGAAGCATCCGCGGGAGGCGGGTAGAGGCCTGCGCGCTGGACGCAATCGGGACGGTTGACCCCGGCGTAGGCAACTTCGATCAGCACCTGTCCGCTCTTCGGCGCGGGCGTCGTCGTCTGATCGAGCACCAGGACGTCGGGTGGCCCCGCCTCGCGGGCTACGACATAACGCATGGTCGCGGGAATTGCGGCAGGCATACGAAGAATTCGAGCTTGATCGGGCGAACATTGTAGCGCAGCAGAGAGCTCGCTTAAGCGCGCATTGATCTGGGCTACACTGGCAGCCCGATATTGCCGCTGAACACCAAGTGAAAAAGCTCATAGCGCTGGTCGTTGTGGTGCTGCTGCTCGCAGCGCTGGGCTGGTTTGCCTTCGCCGCCGACTACAGCGACGGTTATCGCGTCGGACAGGTGATCAAGCTTTCGCGCAGCGGCTATGTGTTCAAGACCTGGGAGGGGACGCTGGACTTCGGCTTCCTGCAGCAGGATCCGACCGCCGGCGTCGCGACCCGGCTCTGGGATTTCAGCGTGCGCGACGATGACGAGCAGGTGCGTAAGGACATCGACGCCGCAATTTCGGCTAACCGGAAAGTCAAGCTCCACTATCGCGAGAAGTATTTTCGCTGGAGCTGGCTGGGCGATACCAAGCATTTCGTCGACAAGGTCGAGCTCGCCGGCTGAACCGGGGCGCGGACCGGCCACGCGGCTGTGTGCGGGCGCCGATCGGCACGACTTCAGTGCGCCGCGCCGGCGGCGCGTCTTTCATCCAGGAGCCGTGTCGGCCGCCGCGTTGTCTCCGGGCTTTCCAGGAGGATGCAGGTCCGTTTCTTGCTCAGGCGACGATACGTGGGCTTTTCCTGCGCGCATTTTTCAAGAGGAGATTGAAGATGGCTGACACTCGGGATGCAACCGGGGTCAACACACCGAGCAAGTGCGCACATTCGGCGTGCAACTGCGGCGCGACGCCGGGGAAGCGATTTTGCAGCGACTATTGCGAAAAACAGAGCCGCACCGGCTCCGCATCCCACACCGATTGCGACTGCGGCCGGGCACCCTGCAAAACGCGCTGACGCGAAATAAGGCCGGGCTTGGACCAGCATGCGCTCGATCGGAAGCTATTGCCGCAGCTTGTAAGGTTTACTCATTCCCATTCCTTGACGGAGGCGATCATGCCCGACAAAAAGACACTGGAACGCGCTGACCAGGACAAGCGCGAAGGAAAGTCGCCGAGCACCCAGGCCGGCGAATTCGTACGCGAGGAAATCGAGCACATACGCGAGGGCAAGCACGGCGCCCGGTCCGCCAAGCAGGCCATCGCCATTGGCCTGTCGAAGGCTCGCCGCGCTGGTGTAGCACTCAAGGCGCCCCGCGAAGGAACGGTGCCCGCGGAAACCCGCCGCCGCGCCCAGCACGACAGCGCGGTGGGTGCGAAGGGAGCAAAAGCTCCGTCGCCGAAGCGTTCGCGCGCAACGCTCTCCGCGCTCAAACGCGAAGGCCGCAGCGCGGCAAGCACGGCAGCGCTATCCCGGCAAACCAAAGCGGCCGCCAAAAAGCGTACCGCGGCGGATCGGTCCGCGGCGGCGCGCAAGGCAGCGCGCACCCGATCGCGCGGCGGGTGATCGCGGGAACCCAGTGTCTGTTGATGCACACCGCTGGGTTCCCGCTCAGTTACCAAAATGAGCGGGGGACGACGAAACTCAGGACTCGGGTTGTACTTTCGTAATACTCAACCGCGCAGCTCAAGTCCTCAATAGACGACCTGCACGTTCTCCGCCGAAAATCGCTCACGCAAGCTCTCGAGCAGGCGATCGTCGAGATTGACCCGCCAGTCGCTGCCGAGTTCGATGTCCCCGCAGGACGATCGATTCTGATACTTGACGATGATCGCAGCCGCTCCACTCGCGCCGCTGCGGAAAGGCGTCAACAGCTCCAGCAAGCGCTCGGCCGAGCTCGACCCGTTGCATGCGATCTTGAGCGAGCGGGCCCACTTGCGGCGTGCACCGGCGAGATCGTGCAGCGACTCGGCGACGATCCGCATCGATTGCATCTGTCCGTCGTCACCGGTGCGTTGCATCACCTTGACTTCGGCGACCAGCAGCGCGTCCTCTCGCAGAATGTGCCGGCAGGCATCGAAAGTCTCGTTGAAGATGGCGACCTCGCATTGATCCTTGCCGTCATCGAGGATCACGAACGCCATCTTCCCGCGCCGCGATGTCTGCGTGCGCAGCTGCGCGACGACGCCCGCGATGCGTACGCTCGTCGGCGACGGCCGCAACGCGCCCAAGGGCTGCTGAATGAGTTGCTTCAGCTCCGCGGCGTAAGCGTGATAGGGATGCCCTGAAAGATAAAAGCCCAGGCTCGCCTTTTCCTGAATGAGACGCTCGGTCTCCGTCCATTCGCGCGCGGAGATCAGTGCCGGCCCGGCTCCTCCTCCGTCGCCGCCATATTCACCGAACAGCGACACTTGCGACGCGGCGCGGTCCGCGTGCTCGGCGTGGTCCAACGCGGCGCCGACCGAGGCAAGCAGACTTGCCCGCCGCGGCTCCACGGTGTCGAATGCGCCTGCACGGATCAGCGCCTCGACCGCGCGCCGGTTGACGACGCGCTTGTCGACGCGGCGACAGAAGTCGAACAGATCGATGAAGGGACCTTTGTCGCGGGCAGCGACGATCGCTTCGATGGCCGCGCGTCCCGTACCCTTGATACCACCGAGCCCATATCGAATGCGCCGTTCATCGCCGGGCTCGAAGCGGTAGGAGGATGCGTTGACGTCCGGTGGCAGCATCTCCAGGCCGAGCGCCAGCGCGTCGACGTAGAACTGCCGGACCTTGTCGGTGTCATCCATCACCAGGGAGAGGTTCGCCGCCATGAATGCCGAGGGATGATGCGCCTTGAAGTACGCCGTCTGGTACGCGATCAGCGCGTAGGCCGCGGCGTGCGACTTGTTGAAGCCGTAACCCGCGAATTTCTCCATCAGGTCGAACAGCTGCGTCGCCTTGCCGCGTGGCAGGCCGTTCTTCTGCGCGCCCGCGACGAAGATGTCGCGCTGCTGGGCCATCTCCTCGGGCTTCTTCTTGCCCATTGCGCGGCGCAGCAGATCGGCGCCGCCCAGCGTGTAGCCACCGATGACCTGTGCGATCTGCATCACCTGCTCCTGGTACACCATGATCCCGTAGGTCGGCTTCAGGATAGGCTCCAGGCGCGGATCGAGGTACTCGACGCGCTTGCCGTTCTTGCGCTCCACGAACTCCGGGATCAGCTCC
>DATNNK010000407.1:0-3987 GCA_035601875.1 Casimicrobiaceae bacterium
ACTCCGGCATCGATATGTTCCAGAATTTCGATGCCGACATGGCCTTCGCCGATTGACCAACGGCTCGGCATTCCCGATCCTCCCGCAATCCGTTCCACGCGGGCGACGCATTTCGTGGCTTCACTGGTTCGCTTCCGCTACATATGTGGTGCACCACATATGTAGCGGTATGTGGCGCAGATCCGGTTCCACTTCGGTGCTCGGTGGAATTGTGAAGTCCTGCGCCACATATCTGTGAGGCTACAGCGAGCGCAAGAACTCCATGACATTCGGCTTTCGGGACCAGCCCCCGGACGCCTTGCGCGTTCTGCCTCGATCGAGCGTGGCCAAAGCCCGCTTCTTGGTTGCGAGATCGGTCTCTGCATAGATGTTGGTGGTGTCGAGCGATACGTGGCCGAGCCAAGCGCGGATCGTGTTGATGTCGACCCCGGCTTGCAACAAGTGCGTTGCGGTCGAATGGCGGATCACGTGGGGGCTGATCCGCTTGCCGCGCAGTTGCGGCGCGGTTGCCCGCAGCCTCGCGACGTAGCGCTCCACCATTGTGTGAATGCCGTATCGCGTGATGGGCTCACCGCGGCGGTTCAAAAACATAGGTGCATCGTTGGGCCGTTGACCAGCGAGGCGACGAAGCTCCCCGATGGTGGTGGCCCAGAGCGGGCAACGGCGCTCCTTGCTGCCCTTGCCCAAGATGCGGACGGATCTCGCGTGCCAATCGATGTCGCCGATCCTGAGTGACGCTGCCTCGCTCGCGCGTGCACCGGAGTTGTAAAGGAACAGTAGCAACGCATGATCGCGGGCTCCCTGGCTCGATGATCGATCGGGAGCGGCCAGCAGCGCATCGATCTCTGGCTTCTCCAGATAGGTGACGCTGTTGGCGACACCCTTCTTGATCGGCACCATCCTGATCTGCGCGCACCACTCGACGTGCTGTGGGCTGTGCGCGCCGATGAATCGAGCCAGAGCGTGGATCGAGCCGAGTCGCTGGTTCCGCGTGGCTGTCGAGCATTGCCTCTCGCTCTCCAGATGAGCGAGAAAGGAGCGAACCACCTCGGCCGACAAGTCAGCCACCGCCAGTGTGTCGACAGCCGCGCCTTTGCTCTTCGCCACATAGGGAAGAAGCAGGACCAGCATGTCGCGATAGCTCGCGCACGTGTTGGGCGACAGGTTCCGTTCCGATGCTGCGTACTCCAACAGGAACCTGCGAATCCAGTGGCCCAGCGAGGTTCGATCAATCATGACGACCTCCCTGCGCGAATGCCTCGAAGCGTCGGCTGGCTTCGGCCAACAGCTCCTCGGTCATTGTCAGATAGCGCTGCGTTCCAGACAGGTCCTTGTGACCCAGGTAGGTCGCCAGCTTGGGCAGCAAATCGTTCAGGTCGGCGCCCGCGCGATACCAAGAGGTGACGCGATGGACGGCCGCCGAATGCCTGAGATCATGCAGACGAGGCTGATTGCGAGCGCCGCCGTCCCTCTTGATGCCGGCAACCTCACGCAAGCGACGGAATGCTTCGGTAACTACAGAATCTTTCAGGGGCGTGCCGTCCTTTTGGCTGAACAGCAGGTCTTCCCCGTCTCTCGAATGCCGGCTGCGGTGCTTCGCGACGAATGCCTTCAACACCGTGCTCAGGCTGGTGCTGATCGGGACGATGCGCGTCTTGAAGAACTTCGTCCCTTTGATGTGGAGCAGCGATCGAGGAAGATCGACGTCCTCGACTTTGAGACGACGGGCCTCCCCGCGACGCAGTCCGGCACCATACAAGAGCAATACGAACGTCCGCAGCGTGTCTGCGTCGATCCCGGAACGCGTGCTGGTCGCCGCTGGCACCGCTGCCAAAATGCGCTTCAGCTCGGCTTCGGAGTAGATATAGGGCGTGAAGGAGGGGCCACCGCGCCTGCGCACGAAGCTCGGCATGGGCGATGTCTTCAAGCGGCGACGAGTGACCGCGTATCGGAAGAAGCCAGCCAGAGCGCGGTGCTTCTTGGCGATCGTCTCGTCGCTGCTGGCTTCGCGATTGACGAACCGCGTGATCATCGCCGGGCGGATGTCAAGCAACGGCATCTTGCCGACGGATCGGCTGAAGGCGGACAGGATCGCCGCCTCGGCCACGAACCGCTTTCCGAGACTGTGATTGTGTCGGATGTAATCGGCAATGGTGGAGGCTGTGCTCATAGCAGCGCTCCCAGGTCCAGCTCGGCCACCTGACGCAGACCCCGCACATCGATCTTCGTATAGATGCGGGTGCTGTTCATGCTGCGATGGCCGAGATGGTCGGCGATCTGCTTCAGGGTGAAGCCAGCATGCAGAAGCTGGCCCGCACACGAATGCCGGAGACAATGAGCACCGATCCGGTCCAGCTTCACACCCTGCTTCCTCAAACGCTTCCTCACCATGGCGCTGATGCTGGAACCCGACAGTGGCCGGAACGGTGCCTTGATTGTGAGGAACACGGCGCGGTGCTCGCATCGCGGGCGTGCGTCTCGAAGGTACCGCAGGATGGCCTCGCCGACCGGCGGCGACAGCGGATAGCACTGCGGCCGGCGCAGCTTCGGCCTCATCACATGCAGCGTCTCCGCCACCCAGTCGATGTCCTCCAGTGCCAATCGCTCGACCTCGCCGCGCCGCAGGCCATAATGGATCAACAGCGACAAAACCGCATGATCGCGGATCGTGACGGGGTCGTTGCCCGTCGCGGTGGCTTCGAGAAGCTGGTTCACCTCGTCGATGGTCGGCGCCCTGGGAACATCTCCGAGCGCGTGGCGGCATGGCAAATCGATGCCGAGTGCAAGGCTGGCCACACACCAGCCCTGCTGCGCCGCGTAACGGAAGAAGCAGCGCAGGCTGCTGCCCAGAGCATGCAGGGAGCTGCGGCGCCACCCGCGCTGAGCTTCGCCTTCCAAGTATGCGTCGATCTGGCTGGTGGTCACGTCGCCGAGCGATCGAACCCGCGACGGCAGCGACGCAAAGAACAAGTGCATGCGCTCTTCGCGCGTCGCGATTGTCACCGGCGAGAGACCGCGCTCGACTCGCATGTACTCCGTGAACGCCCCCAGCTCGCGAGCGAACCGAGGCGGCTGATCATTGTCTGGCAGCAGAGCGCCGATGCTGCGCAGCCAGTGCTCTCCAAACCTTCGGAACAGTCTGGCAGTATACTCCGATGGCCGCCGCCCATTGCGCAGCCGGATGCGTCGGCAGAGCAAGCTCCTCAGCTGTGTGGAGCTGATGCTTCCGCCATGGCTCTGAACCCCCTCCGCCACGAAGACCAGCGCCCAGGCGATCCGCTTCAGCGTCGAGCGGGAATGCCCTTCTGCGCTTGCCTGCCGCAGGAAGCGCTCGCGGGCCTCGACATCCGGTCCAGCCCGATAGCGAGCGACAATATCCAGCTTCTCGAACAGTTCGTCGTGCATGATCGATCCTCCGCCGTTGATGGCGGGGACCGATCAATCGCGCCAGAATATGTGGCGTAAGATGCTCAATTATGCCGTCCACAGAAATGTTCCCGGCGCCTGCGCCACATATTGGTCTGCGCCACATACCGCTACATATGTGGTGCATCACATATGTAGCGGAAGC
The DNA here is from genome assembly GCA_035601875.1 of Casimicrobiaceae bacterium. Taxonomy (GTDB): domain Bacteria; phylum Pseudomonadota; class Gammaproteobacteria; order Burkholderiales; family Casimicrobiaceae; genus PALSA-1003. Next base: position 3,572 of record DATNNK010000407.1, read on the forward strand.
GAACCAGTGAAGCCACGAAATGAGACGCCCGCGCGGAACGGATTGCGGGAGTATTGGGAGTGCCGAGCCGGTGGTCAGATGGCGAAGGCCAATGTCGGCATCGAAGTTCTGGAACATATCGATGTCGGACTCCCCGGGGTCGGAGAGGACGGCATGCCAGGAAGCCCGGAACCATACGCTACCGCGATGGGCGTTCGCACGCGGGGCAATGATTTAGCAGCTTATTTGCGAGACCACGCAGCCGATCAAGCCGCACGGGACGACGCGGCGCGGGTGATCGAACGGTGGAATCGCGCGCTCGCGACGGGCCGCGACATGTGGTGGTCGCCAACGATCCGGGCCGCCCTGGTGGCCGGCACGCCGTGGCTTGAGGTCTACTGCCCAGGCTGCCAAACGATCCGCGCGCTCGATATCCG
>DATNNK010000408.1:0-7140 GCA_035601875.1 Casimicrobiaceae bacterium
ATGCCCCAGCGTATGCAGCGCGAGCGCTGGCCCGCGGGACCTTCCGCAAGCGGCGGCATCGCGGCCGAGCATTCGGGCAGTACCAGCGCGCAGCGCGGGGCGAACGCACAGCCGGGCAGCGGGTCGAGTGGGCTTGCGACCTGACCGGGAATTGCGTTCAGTCGCCGGCTCGTTGCAGCCATTACGAATTCATCGTCGAGCGCACGCCGAGGCAGGCACTCAAGGAGGCCGCGCGTATAGGGATGCCGGGGTCTCTTGAACAACGGGTGGACGTCGCCCTCTTCGACCACGCGCCCGCTGTACATGACGACGACCCGGTCGGCGATCTCGGCGACGACGCTTAAGTTGTGGGTGATGAACAGGACCCCCATGCCAATATCGCGCCGCAGCTTGTCGAGCAGGGCGAGAATCTGCGCCTGGATCGTAACGTCTAGCGCCGTGGTCGGCTCGTCGGCGATCAGCAGCGACGGATTGCACGAGAGCGCCAGCGCGATCATGACCCGCTGCCGCATCCCGCCGGACAGTTGATGAGGATATTCATTGAGCCGCTGTTTCGCCGCGGGGATTTCGACGAGCTCCAGCATTTCCAGCGCTCGCTTCATCGCCGTGGCGCGGTTCATGCCGAGATGGAGCGTTACCGTTTCCGCGATCTGATCGCCAATCGTGAACACCGGATCCAGGCTGGTCATCGGCTCCTGAAAGATCATCGCGATATCGCGGCCGCGAAGCTTACGCAGCGCCCTGATCGGCAGTTTCGCGAGATCGACCACAAGGCCTTCGCGGGTTCGGAACAGGATCTCGCCGCCGACGATGCGTCCAGGAGGATTCGGAATCAGTCCCATGATCGACAGGCTGGTGACCGACTTGCCGGAACCGGATTCGCCGACGACGGCAAGCGTTTCGCCGGTGTTCAGAGCAAACGAGACGTCCTCGACCGCCTTGACGACGCCGGCGTCCGTGAAGAAATGTGTTTGCAGATGCTTCACCTGCAACAACGGTGCGGCGGTGTGCGTAGCGTTCCCCATCATCATCACATCACTGTCGACGCTCCGAATCGAACAGGTCCAGGGCGGTGTGTGCGTAGATCGCCACGATCACATCGCTCTCCGCAGCTTGGTGTCGAGCAGGTGCGGAAAGCGGTCGGTGCGGCTATCGCCATGATCACATCGCCTTCCGCAGCTTCGGATCGAGCAAGTCGCGGAAGCCGTCGCCCACCATCTGCAGCGACAGCGCGGAAAGCACGATCGCGACACCCGGAAACACGACGAGCCACATCGCCTGATGTGCGAACTGCTGCCCGCTGGCGATCATCGTGCCCCACGTCGGCAGGTCTGGCGGAACTCCGACGCCGAGGAACGACAGGCCCGCTTCGGCGAGCACCGCGTAGGCGAAGATGAACGTCGCCTGCACCAGGATCGGCGAGGCGATGTTGTTTAGGATGTGGATGAACAGAATCCGCCACGTGGAGACGCCCAGCGCGCGGGCCGCCTCGATGAACAGCAGCTCGCGGACGACCAGCGTCGATGCTCGCACGACTCGCGCCACTCGCGGCGTGTAGACGATCGCCAGTGCGAGAATCACATTGGTCATCGACGCGCCCAGCACCGCGACGAGCGCGATCGCCAGCAGGATATCCGGGAACGACATCATCGCGTCGACGAATCGCATGATCGGCCCGTCCAGCCTGCGGAAAAATCCGGCGGTGAGTCCCAGAAGCACGCCGCCCGTCACCGAAATCAGCACCACCAATGCGCCGATCATCAGCGAGTAGCGCGCACCGAAGACCACGCGCGAGAACACGTCGCGGCCCAATTCGTCGGTGCCGAACCAATGAGCGACTCTCGGGCTTTGCATCCGATCGCTGATCTTCATCGCCATCGGGTCGTACGGCGTGACCCACGGCGCGAAGAGCGCGAGGAGCGTGACGACTATCAGGATCGCCGCGCCAGCCAGCACCAGCTTCCGGCGGAACAGCTTGCGCACGATGATCGCCGACGGGCTGCGCGACGGAGCTTTGATGGCGGGGACGGCAACGGCGGTGCTCATCGCCTCAGTACTTCACGCGCGGATCGACGACCAGGTACAGAAGGTCGATCGCCAAATTGATGAGAACGTAGAGTCCCGCGATCACCAGCAGCGCGCCCTGGATCACCGGATAGTCCCGGCGCAAGACCGCGGAGACGACGAGGTTGCCGACACCGGGAAGGCCGAAGACCGTTTCGGTCACGATCGCGCCGCCTATCAGCAATGCGAACGTGAGGCCGAGCACGGTGATGACCGGGATCAGCGCGTTGCGCAGCGCGTGGCGCAGGATGACGCTTGCTTCGGACAGTCCTTTGGCGCGAGCCGTGCGGATATGATCGTCGCCGAGGACGTCGAGCATGCTCGCCCGCGTGAAGCGCAGGATCAGCGCCGAGTTGACTACGCCGAGCACGATCGACGGCAGCACCAGATGATGCAGCCGCTCCGACAGCGGCACGCCGGGATTGCCGTAGCCCGCGACCGGGAACCAGCCGAGGCCGACCGCGAAGATCTGCATGAGGATCAGGCCGAACCAGAAGCTCGGGATGCTTGCCCCGAGCATCGCGAAGCCCGAGAAGAACTGATCGATTTTCCGGCCGCGCCACACAGCGGCAACGATCCCGCAGGGAACGCCGATCAGCGTCGCGATGAGGATCGAAAAGAGGGTAAGGAAAAAAGTCGGCTCGGCGCGCTCGAGCAGCGCCTGCGTGACCGGTCGCTGCAGAAAGATCGACTGGCCCAGATTGCCGTGGACCAGCTCGCCCAGCCAATAGCCGAACTGCAGCGGCAGCGGCTTGTCGAGTCCATAGGACGTGCGCAGTTTCGCAATGTCGGCCGCGGTCGCCTGATCGCCCAGCATGACCGCCGCAGGATCGCCGGGTGCCAACCGCGTGATTAGAAAGACGAGGGTGGCCACCAGCAGCATCACGATCACCATGCCGGCGAAGCGCGACGCGAGATAGCGGGTCATTCCATGTGTCTGCAAGCGAATCTCCCGCTGAAGCGGTGGCCAACTACGTCATTCGATCCTTACTTCTGGAGTCCCGTGTTCCAGAAGAACGGCCAAGGCATCGCGACGTATCCGTCGAGCTTCGCGGAGCGCGCGGTGAGGCTGTTGAAATTTCCGACCCTGATGTAAGGCACTTCGGTGAAGACGACCTGCTGCACATTGCCCCACAGCGCGCCGCGCTTCTTTGGATCGGCTTCGGCGTTGAATGCCGAAAGTGCGGCCTCCTTGGCCGGCGAGCTCCACCAGCCAGGCGCGCCCTCACCGAGTTGCGGCGGGGTCAGCGTGGGTTCGGGCAGCACGGCGGAATGCGTGACATAGATGTCCCATAGCGCGGGATCGTTGCGGCGTTGGATAAGCGTCGCCCAGTCCACCACCTGCATATCAGTTTTGAACCCGGCGGCCTTGAGATTTGCCGCCATCACCAGCGCCATGCGGTAGTGAAACTCGTATTGCTGACTGGTGAGAATCTTGATCGAAGTGCCGTCGTATTTGGCGGCCGTGACGAGCGCCGCGGCTTTTTTGGCGTCGCCCTTGCCGTAGTTCTCGGTGCCGGCCGTCGAGTAGAACGGAGTGTTCTTGGCGTAGTGGCTGCTGTCGGTCGTATAGAACTTTGCGTCGCCGAATCCGGCGCCCATCATGTCGGCATTGTTGAGCGCCGCCTCCACCGCCTGGCGCAGCTGGAGATTCGCAAGCGGCCCCTGCTTGGTGTTCAGCACCAGGTACGGAAATCCAAACGGCGCGGTCAGCACGGCTTTCACGCCGGCGTTGCTCTCCAGCCGGGAGTACGATTCGACCGGCAGGAGATCTGCGAACTGGTACTGCCCCGAGAGCATTCCCTCGACGCGTGTGTTGGCGTTGGGTACCGGAACGAAGCGCAGCTCGTCGAGCAGCGCCTCGCGCTTGCCGGCATATCCGCTCGGCGGCTCCTTGCGGGCGCTGTATCCGTCGAAGCGCACCATCTGCACATACTGATCGGGCTTGCGTTCCTTGAACATGTAGGGCCCGGTGCCGACGAATTGGGTGAGAGGATTGGCGATCGAGTCCTTGGCCATGATCACTGCGAAGCCGGACGGAAGCGCGAAGTGCGCGAGCAGCGGCGCGTAGGGCCGGTTGAGCGTAATGACCACCGTGTTCGGACCTTTGGTTTCAAGGGTCTTGATCTCCTTCGCGATGGCCTTGCCGCGCGGGGCCATGTCCATCCAGCGCTTCAGCGAGGCGACGACATCGTCGGAAGTCATCTCCTTGCCGTTATGGAACTTGACGCCCTTGCGAAGCGGAATCGTGTAGACCAAGCCATCCTTCGAAATCGTTGGCATGCTCTCGGCCAGCATGGCCGCCACGTTCCAGTTGGCATCAAAGGTATACAACGGCTCGTAGACATGCTGCATGATCGTGCTGACCAGGTCGGCAGTCGACGCCATCGGGTCGAGCGTCTGCGGCTCGCCGATCATTGCGAGATTGGCAGCACCGCCCTTCGCGGGAGCGGCCAGCGCCGAGTCGGCCGTAACGGCTATCACTGCCGCTGCGGCGATGGCGATGACCGCGAGACCAGCACGGAAAAACAAAGTTGTGTGACAGGAACGCGTGCTGCGGATGCCGGTTCGAAACATGACTCTTCCTCCTTGGCGGAATGGCAATCCCCGGCAGTGCTATGTGGACGGCGCGTTGCCGAACCGGGTTTGTGTAATTAAATTACATCCGGCGGCGAGTCTACGCTCTTCCGGAACGGCGTCAAGGGGGGAAAAGGAGCGTCCTCGCCATAGGTAAGAGTCATCGCTGCGGTCTATGCGAACGCCCGACTCGCCCCGCCCCGGGAAATCCGCTAAACTGTAATTTAGTTTCATCGATGTCGCGTGAAACCGCTCGACCGCGCAGCTTGACGCAACTTGACCGCGCAGCTTGACGCGACTCGCTCAACCATCGGAGGATCCAATGAGTGTCCAATTCCTGGGGGGAACCCGCACCGGCGCCGGCGGTCAGCCGCTGCCGTTCTCGCCTGCGGTGCAGGCCGGGCCGTTCGTATTTGTGTCTGGGCAGGTCGCCATGGGCGACAAGGGCGAGATCGTGCCGGGGGGCATCGAGGCGCAAACGCGACAGACGCTCAAAAACGTCGAAAACGCGCTCGCGCTTGCCGGATGCACGCTGAAGGATGTCGTCAAGGCCACGGTGTGGCTGGACGACGCTCGCGACTTCTGGACGTTCAACCGGGTCTACGCGGAATTCTTCTCCGAGAACAAACCGGCGCGATCGACGACGCAGGCGACCTTGATGATCGACGCCAAAGTCGAGATCGAGGTCATTGCCTACAAGGCTTAGGGAAGATGATCAAGCCGAGGCAGAGGCGGAAGCCTTGCTGCGCCGCAAGAAGAAGCCTCCCGCTAAAAACCGGCGGATGCGCATCTCCAGTTCGCCTCCGCTGCGACGCGTCAGTGCCCAGAACATCCCCGTATCGGCGTTGTCTCAGCACGATCGGCGCGGCCCAGGTGAGAGGCCCCCTCCGGGCCACGCCGCTGCGGACACGGTGCCCGCAGGTCGTAAGCCGTGGAGGTAAAGCGATGAAAGTCAGAGATATAATGACGCGCGACGTGCGTCTGTTGAACCCCAATCAAACTATCCACGGCAGACCGGTGGACACCAAGGTCGCCGCTGTCATGAGCAAGGAAGTGCTCTACTGCTTCGATACCGATGATCTCGACGACGTGTCGCGAAACATGGGCAAGGCTCAGGTCCGACGCTTGCCGGTCGTCAATGCCGATAAGCGGCTGGTCAGCATCGTTTCGCTGGGCGATCTCGCCCGCAGTGAAGACCCGACAACGATCGGTCGAACCGTGACGCGGGTTTCCACGCCGGGCGGCAAGCACGACCAGACCTCGACGCACTGACGTCTGAATGGCAGTGAGAGCGAAACCGTCGCGCACGTCCGGCTCGGCAAAAATCGCAGGGAGCTCGCGATTGCAGTCAGCGCGTGTAACTATCGCGGGGCTGCTTTGCCTGCTCGTGACGGCGGGCTGCGCCGGCGTAAAGCAATCGCCGCCGGGCGCGCAGCCGCAAAATACTCCACCACCGGCTGCGGCTGAAGCCGCGCCGCCGGTGGCTCCTTCGGCATCGTCGCCGAGGCCGCAGACGCCGACGGTTGCAGCACCGGGCGGCGCCGCTGTGTCCGAGCCGGCGAATCCTCGCGTCGCGCCGGCGGTGATCGTAGGTCAGAATGCTGGCAAGTCCGCTTCGCCGGCCGCGAAAGCTTCCACAGCCGCCGTCAAAGCACCTGCCGCGCAGCCAGGGAAAAAAGAAACCACCGCTCCGGACGTTGCCAAAAAATCGTCGCCGACGCTCGACCTGACATCGCTGGAGCAGCGCCTCAAGGACACCAACGCCATCGGTGTGCTCACCAAGCTCGCGCTGAAGAACCAGGTCGACGACCTGCTCGATCAGTTTCGGGCGTTCTATCAGGGGAAGCTCAAGACTACCCTGGCCGAGCTGCGGCGACCGTATGATTTGCTAGTCCTCAAGGTGCTCGCGCTGCTGCAGGACAGCGACCCGGCGCTCGCATCCGCGATCGTGGCCTCGCGCGAAGCAATCTGGGGCATTCTCGCTGATCGGGCGAAGTTTGCGACTGTCTCCTGAACGCTTCGTAAATCAAGTGACCGCGTTCGCCAAAAAGATCCCGTCATTCCCGCGCAAGCGGAACCTTGATCACAAGAAAGCCCGTCGCCCGTGCGCCCAATATATCCGGCATTCCCGCGCCCAATTATGTCTGTCATTCCCGCGCAAGCGGGAATCCAGTGTCTTGCTTCTAACGCCAATGGGTCCCCGCTTTCGCGCGGACGACGGGTTAGACTAGGAGAGGTTATGCGCAAACGTTTGTTCGTTTGGACGGTGGTAATTTGGACGACCACCTGCTTCGCGGCTTCGTTCGCTGCCTCCGCGCTCGCTGCCGACGACGCATCGGTGAGAAAGGATCTGTTCACCGTGATCACGTTGCAGGGATTGCCTTGCGGCGAAGTCGTCAGCGTCACGACGCGAGGCGACAACGACCATGTCGCGTCATGCAAGGACGGCAACCGCTACCACGTGTTTCTTAACCCGCAGGGACGAGTGGTCGTGGAGAA
>DATNNK010000409.1:0-6983 GCA_035601875.1 Casimicrobiaceae bacterium
TGGAACGCGTGGAAGGCGAAGCTGCTCGAGGATCTGTTTCACGCCGCCAAGGCGCGGCTTTCAGGAGCCGTCGGACAAGGCTTGCAGGACAGCCTCGACGCGCGGCGAGCCGAGGCCGCGCGCCGCCTGCGTCTGTACGCGGTTCCGGATGGCGCCGAGCAAAAGCTATGGCAGCGTCTCGACGCGGTCTATTTTCAGCGCCACAGCGCCGACGAAATCGCATGGCACGCGCGCCATCTGTATTTCCGCGTCGACGGTGTCGAACCGGTAGTCAAGACCCGTCTTGCGCGCGAGGGCGCCGGGCTGCAGGTCATGATCTATCTCCCCGATCAGAAAGAACTGTTCGCCCGCATTTGCGGATTCTTCGGCCGCGCGCAATTGTCGATCCTCGAGGCGAGGATCCACACCACGCGTCACGGCTACGCGCTCGATACCTTCGACGTGCACGATCCGACCAATCCCAACGCCAGCTACCGTGAGGCGATGAGCTTCATCGAGTACGAGCTCAAGCAGGCGTTGATGACACGCGCGCAATTGCGGCTTTCATCTCCGGGACGAATCAGCCGCCACCTGAAGCACTTCCCTCTGACGCCGGAGATACGCGTCTTTCCCGATGACAAGGGAACGCATTTCATTCTGGAGATCGTGGCAGGCGACCGGCCGGGGCTGCTGTCGCGCATCGCCTACGTGTTGGCGACTGCCAACGTTAACGTCGAAAGCGCGAAGATCAACACCTTGGGCGAACGCGCCGAGGACGTTTTTCTGCTTGACGGCGCGCGCCTGCACGATGAAGCGGCATTGCTCAAGCTCGAGCACGCGCTCTACGATCAATTGCGGCTATAGCAGGACGACCTATCTTCGCCCGGTCAATCGTCCGGGGTTTCCACGCCGGGAAACAACACACTGGTGAATCCCAGTGTGCGCATGTCGCGCATGCGCATCGGGTAAAGGATGCCGTCGAGATGATCGCATTCATGCTGTACGACGCGGGCGTGGAATCCTGACGCTTCGCGATCGATCGGGCGGCCCTGCGGGTCGAAGCCGGTATAGCGCACGCGGCTGAATCGGGGCACCATGCCGCGCAAACCCGGCACCGACAGGCAGCCTTCCCAGTCGTCTTCCTTTTCCGCCGCCAGCGGCGTGATGACCGGATTGACGAGCTCGGTGTAGGGAACGGGCTCGGCGTCGGGATAGCGCTGATTGTGCTCGAAGCCGAAGATGACCACCCGCAAACCGACGCCGATCTGCGGCGCCGCAAGACCGGCGCCCTTGGCGGCGACCATCGTGTCATGCAAATCGCCGATCAACGCCAGGAGCTCCTCGGTCCCCAAACGCTCCACCGGTCGCGAGCGCTCGAGCAGGCGCGGGTCGCCCATGAGAAGAATCGGCCGAATCACGGCGCCTCCTTCACCACCTGATCGATCAATGAGCGGACCTTGTCCATGGCCGTCTCGAGCACGGCGAGGATACTTTCCATCGACACTGCCAGCGCACTGTCGCCGCGTCCCGCCGCATGATTGACGACGACCGCGATCGCTACATAAGCAACGCCCAGCTCGCGGGCAAGAGCGGCTTCCGGCATCCCGGTCATGCCGACCATGGTTGCGCCATCGCGGGCGAGTCGATCGATCTCGGCCGCGGTTTCCAGCCTTGGACCGGAAACCGCCGCATAAACGCCGGCGTCGTGCACGGGAATGCCGGCCGAACGCGCTGCCGCGAGACATCGCTGCCGCAATTGCGCGGTGTAGGGGTGTGTGAAGTCGACGTGGACGACTTCACGATCGCCGCCGTCGAAAAAAGTGTTCTCCCTGCCGGTGGTGTAGTCGATCAACTGATGCGGGAGCACGAGGTCGCCGACCGCATATTCGCCGCCAACGGCGCCGACCGACGCCACCGCCAGAATGGAAGCGACCCCGCATTTCTTCAGGGCCCAAAGATTGGCCCGGTAGTTCACCCGGTGGGGCGGAATCGTGTGCCCCTGCCCGTGGCGCGCCAGAAAAACCACGTCGCGCCCGCCGATCTGCCCGAACACCAGCGCCGACGAGGGCTCTCCGTAGGGCGTGCGGATGACTTCGCGGCGGGCGACGGCGAGCGTGGACAAGCGGGTAAGCCCGCTGCCACCAATGATGGCAAGCATGGAATTCGGTGGTCGAAAGGCAAATCGTAGCGCTCGCCGGCCACCGCCGTGCGGCCGGTGGAAGGCGAACAGGGGCGGCTCAAAAAGAGCGCGCCAGTTGTTACTTTGCGCGACCTTGGTTATTCTTGTCAATTCATGACATTGTCAAGACCTCCGCGGGCGCCGTAGCCGGCCTGTGGCCGGACTTCACTTTTGTACGGGACACCGACATGTACCTCGACCGATTGTTCAAGATGATGGCGGAGAAACAGGCCTCGGACCTGTTCATCTCCTGCGGCGCGCCGATCAACATCAAGATCAACGGCGTGGTCTCCCCGATCGCCACCCAGCCGATGGACGTCGAAACCGTCCGCCGGATTGCCTATGAGCTGATGACCAAGGATCAGGCGCGCGAATTCGAAAACGAGATGGAAATGAACCTTTCCTATCTCGACCGCAGCGTCGGCAACTTCCGGATCAACATTTTCAGGCAGCGCGGCACGATCTCGCTGGTGATCCGTTACGTCCGCAGCCGGGTGCCGCCCTTCGAGGACTTGAAGCTCCCTTCGGTGCTGCTGAATCTGGTCATGGAAAAGCGCGGTCTGGTGCTGGTGGCCGGCGCGACTGGCTCCGGCAAATCGACCACGCTGGCGGCGATGATCGATTATCGCAACAACAACCGGTCGGGCCACATACTGACCCTCGAAGACCCGATCGAATACCTGTTCGAGCACAAGCGGTCCATCGTCAACCAGCGCGAAATCGGCATCGACACGCGGGGCTATCACAACGCGCTGCCCAATGCGCTGCGGGAGGCGCCGGACCTCATCATGATCGGCGAAATACGCGACCGTGAAACCATGCAGCAGGCGCTGCTGCACACATTGACCGGTCACTTGTGCCTGTCGACCCTGCACGCGAACAATAGCTATCACGCTCTGTCGCGGATCATCAACATGTTTCCGTACGACGCGCGATCGGGCCTGTTGTCCGACTTGTCGATTGGTTTGCGGGCGATTATTTCGCAGCGGCTGGTGCGCAACAAGGAAGGCGAGCAGCAGCCGGCGGTGGAGATTCTGCTCAATACTTCGCTCATCGCCGACCTGATCAAGAACGGCGAAATCACCCAGATGAAGGAAGCGATGGAGCAGAGCCTGTATCCAGGCTCGCAGACCTTCGAGCAGGCGCTCTGCCGGCTCTACCTTGACGGCGTGGTCTCCTACGACGAGGCCCTCTCAGCCGCCGATTCGCCGACCAACCTGGCGTGGCTGGTCAACCAGAACTCGCCGACTACTCAGCAGGTCAGCCCCGAGGTGGAGCAGGCAGAATCCGAACGCCGCATTTCCGGTGATTTCGTCAAGCTGGAAATCGACCCCGAATTCCTCAACCGGCCGTAGTGGCGATCAAACTGGCGCGCGCCTGCCTGGCATGACCAGCGCTCGTCCCTCATTGTCCCTATTGTCCAGCTCGCCGACGCTTGACCTCGCGCGCGAGCTGATCGCGCGCCGCTCGGGCACCCCGGACGACGCGGGCTGCCAGGATATTCTGGAAGCGCGGCTGAAGCCGCTTGGATTTCATTGCGAGACGACGTCCGCCAACGGCGTCAGCAATCTCTGGGCGCGACGAGGCGACGCCCGTCCCCTCGTCTGCTTCGCAGGACACACCGACGTGGTGCCCGCCGGCCCGCTCGAGGCGTGGCATTCGGATCCGTTTGTGCCGACGGTGCGCGACGGGTTTCTCTACGGGCGCGGTGCCGCCGACATGAAGTCTTCGCTGGCCGCATTTATCGTTTCGATCGAAGCATTTGCCGCCCTGCACACCAGCCATCGGGGATCGATTGCGCTGCTCATCACTTCCGACGAGGAAGGTCCGGCGATCGACGGCACCGTGCGCGTCGTCGACAAACTCCGCGCCGCGGGCGAGGCGCTCGACTACTGCATTGTCGGCGAGCCTTCGTCGGTCGACCGACTGGGCGACATGATCAAGAACGGCCGCCGCGGCACGCTTTCCGGAACGCTCGTCGTCCGTGGCGTGCAGGGCCACATCGCCTATCCTCACCTGGCGAAGAATCCGATCCATCTTGTCGCGCCTGCCATCGCCGAGCTGGCCGCGATGCACTGGGACAGCGGCAATGAGTATTTTCCGCCCACGAGCTGGCAGGCATCGAACGTGCATGCAGGGACAGGCGCCACCAATGTCATTCCAGGAACGCTGGAGCTGCAATTCAACTTTCGCTATGCGACGTCGAGCACGCGCGAAAGCCTGGAGCAGCGGATGAAAGCGGTGCTCGACCGCCACGCCCTGGACTACGAGCTCAGATGGACGGGGCATGGCAAGCCGTTTCTGACGCCGCGCGGCCGGCTGGTCGAAGTGGTCGCGGATACGGTGCGCGACGTGTGCGGCGTGACCCCTGAGCTCTCCTGCACGGGTGGCACGTCGGACGGGCGATTCATCGTCGATATCTGTCGTGAGGTGGTCGAGCTGGGCCCGGTGAACGCCACCATCCACAAGCTGAACGAGCGCGTTGCCGTGTCGGACCTCGAGCCGCTGTCGGCGCTCTATCGTGGCATACTGCAAAGACTTCTGGCCTGACGCTGGGGTCGCTCTCAATCACCCGGTGCACCGATGACCACCTTGATCCAGGATCTCGAGACCGTGCGCGACTGGTTTCGCTACGCCGTCTCACGGTTCGTCGCGGGTGGCCTTTGTTTCGGTCACGGCATGGCAAACGCCTACGACGAAGCAGCCTATATCGTTTTGCATACGCTGCACCTTCCGCTCGACCGCCTCGAGCCGTTTCTCGACGCCCATCTTACCCACGTCGAGCGCAGCGAGTTGTTGCAGGTCATCGAGCGCCGTGTGAATGATCGAGTTCCGGCCGCCTACCTCACGCATGAAGCGTGGTTGGGGGAATTTCGTTTCTATGTCGACGAGCGCGTCGTCATTCCGCGCTCGTACATCGCCGAGCTTCTGCCCGACGGATTGGAGCCGTGGATTCCCAATCCCTTAAGCGTCGAAAGCGCGCTCGATCTTTGCACCGGCTCGGGGTGTCTTGCGATTCTGCTCGCGCATTACTACCCCAACGCCGACGTCGACGCCTCCGATATTTCATCGGACGCGCTCGCCGTCGCCCAGCGCAACGTCGCCGAGCACGGCTTGCAGGACAGGATCAACCTTATCCGCTCCGACCTTCTGTCGAACCTGACCGAAAAGACCTATCCGCTGATCATCAGCAATCCGCCGTACGTGACCGCCATGGCGATGGAGGAGTTGCCGCCCGAATATTCACACGAACCGCAAATCGCGCTGGCCGGCGGCGACGACGGTCTCGATGCCGTGCGCACCATCGTTGCCAATTCGGCACGATTCCTCAATCCCGACGGCGTGCTGGTGGTCGAGGTCGGCCGCAATCGTCAGGCCGCGGAAGCCGCATTCCCGCGCCTGCCCTTTACCTGGCTCGCGACCGCCGAGAGCGAGGACAGCATGTTTTTGCTCAAGCGCGATGATCTGCTCGCGGCCGCCTGAGCGGGCTCGATACCTCGGCCCGCGACAGCACTGAAGATCCGGACCTACAAACTACAAACCGAAAAACTCCTGGATTCGCCGCACCAGGTCATTGGCGCGGGTGCCTGTCGCACGCGACCGCGCTTCCGCCGACAGCGATGCCAGCGTCGCATCGTTGGCGGCTTGTCGGGCGACGACCGTCTGCGACAGGGCCTGGGCGAGCTCGGGCCGCGAGCGCAGGATCGCCTCGAAACCCGGCTTGCCCAGGCGGTAACACAAGACGTCCGATTCCGCGGCAACGGTCGCCCCGCGCGGCTGTCCGGTCAGCAAACCCATTTCCCCGAAATACGCCGGGCCATGCAAGGTTGCGAGACGCTGCCGCGCCGGCGCGGTGCCGTCCGTCGAATCGTGAAAAATACCGACCTGGCCGCGGGCCAGGATATACAGTGAATCGGCGGGCTCGCCCTGACGGGTTGCGATATCGCCGACGACGAACGGCGACGGCTTGAGCTCCGACGCAAGCGCGAGCCGCTCCTCGTCTGTCAGCGGCGCGAACAGCTCCAGGGATTTCAGGAGCAGCCCCCGCGACTCGCGCTCGCGCGTTTCCGCGTTCCGGCGCACTTCGCTCGCCGGATTCATGAACACTTCGTGACGCGGAATCGGAATTTCCATGCCTTCACGCGCCAGCGCGGCGAAGGCGTGAACACGAATTTCCGAATCCGTCCACTCGTCCTCGGCGAGATTGGTCAGCCAGTAGCGGATGTTGTAGCGAATCACGCTCGCATCGAAGCTCCAGCACACGCATGACGGCGCTGGCGCACGCGCGACGTTAGCGATGTCGGCGCGCGCCAGCGCTTCGTCGACCACGGCGATTACCCGGCTCGGAGGCCATTCGTACCCGACCCCGAACTCCACCGGACGCCGCCAGGGAATGCGCACGTCGCCACGCCGCGCCAGCAAGTTAACGCGATGGCTGACCAGCAGCGAATTGGGAATGATCAGCGTCTCTCCTGCGTTGGTCGCGAGCGCCGTGTACCGCCAGCGAATGCTGACCACCTGCCCCATTGCCCCCTCGATACGTATCCAATCGCCGATGCGGCAGGTGTTGTCGAGTTGAATCGCGACCCCGCCCCAAAGGTTCGCCAAGGGCTCCTTCAGCGAAAGCGCTACGCCGCCGCCGATAACCGTGGAAGTAATGGCAATGGTGGAAAAGTCGAAGCCGACCGCGTACATGCGGTAGACGGTATAGGTGAGCAGCGAAAACGCGAACAGGACGTCGCCAAGGATGCGCGGCAGCGCCATCCGCCCGAACATGCCCTGAAACACGAACACCAGAAAAATACGGATGAACCCGAACGCGGCA